>JAIRJX010000070.1 GCA_031260425.1 Gemmobacter sp. | reverse complement strand
GGTCGCATGGCCACCTCCGACGCAGTGATGGAATCTTGCCACGTGATGCGGCGAAAGCCTGAAAAGTTAAAGTGCAAGCTTTTGTGCTCTCAACTCGCGAAAGCTGGCAATCTCAACAGATACCAAAATCCGAAAAACTAACCTCGAGGCAATAACTTCGAGGATTCTTCATGGGTGACTGTTTACTCATAAGTCAATAATTTAGAGGACATTTTGTGAGATTTGAGATAGAGATTAGGTATGAAGCGAGATGGCCGGCGGCTGGCGCATAACGTCCTTGAAGAGATGCGTGTGGTTGCGCTTGCGCGCATGAAGGAGGGAGAGGCTCCCGCCGCGGTGGCGGCCTCTGTCGGGCTGCATCGGGGTTGGGCCTGCAAGGTGCTTGCGAGGGGGAAGCGAGGCGGCAGCCGTGCCTTGTTGTCGACCGGGGGGACAGGGCGTCCTCGGTTGCTGACAGGGGCGCAAGAACGTCAGGTGTTTCGCTGGATCAACGGCAAGGACCCTCGCCAATATGGCTTTGATTTCGGGCTGTGGACGCGGCAGTTGGTCGATGCAAAGTTTGGCATCCGCCTGAGCCGGGCTTCGATCGGGAGCCTGCTGTCGCGGCAGGGATTGACGCCACAGAAGCCCTTGCAGCAAGCCTATCAACGGGCGTCAAAGGTCAGACGCCGGTCGTTTCGGTTCCCGGCCGGCGCCAGGGCATCAACGCGGCCTCGGCCGTCAACAGCAAGGGCGGCTTTTGGTTCGCCCTCTACAAGGGGGACCTGAATGGTGAGTGGTTCATCGAACTTCTGAGCCAGATGATGAAGGGACGTCGCCGGCCGCTGCATCTGGTGCTGGACGGATTGCCTGCGCACGAAACCAAGGCTGTCCGCGCCTATGTCGAAAGCCTGAAAGGCAAGCTGACATTGCACTTCCCGCCAGGCTAGGGCGTGCTATTTTTACATAGAAACATATCCAGAATTTTTGAGATAGTTGGCGCATTCCTCGTTGGAGAAGAGATCGAGGAGTTCGCCGACCTTTCGCCAAGTGGCTTCGACTTTGCGGGGCTCTGCGGCTCGGAGCAGATGTTTGAGTTTGGCGAAGACCTGCTCGATCGGATTAAGGTCAGGACTGTAAGGCGGCAAGAAGAGCAGATGTGCGCCCCTGGCGCGAATGGCGTTGCGGGCAGCTTTGCCCTTGTGGCTGCTGAGGTTTGTGGCGGCTGAGGTTGTCGAGGATGACGACATCGCCCTTTGCCAAAGTGGGAACCAACTCCTGTTCGACATAGAGGGTGAAAAGCTCGCCATTGATGGGACCATCGATCACCCACGGCGCGCAGATACGATCGTGGCGCAATGCCGCGATGAAGGTCATGGTCTTCCAGTGTCCGAAGGGTGCAGATGCTTGGAGACGCTGTCCACTCGGCCTCCAGCCGCGTAGCGGGGCCATGTTGGTCTTAATCCAGGTCTCGTCGATAAAGACCAGACGCGAAGCGTCAATCCTCCCCTGATGGGTCTTCCAGCGCGTCCGCTTACGCGCGATATCGGGACGATCTTGTTCGGTCGGCAGGATCGTTTTTTTGAAGCTCAGCCCCTCGGCATGCATAAACGTCCACACCGCTCGAACATCTGTCTTAATCCCGCGCGCCGCCGGTTCCTGTGTCAGCTTCCGCAGGGTGAAGAGCCCCGAGCCAATGCGCTTGCGCAGCCACTCGGCATTGGCGCCAGACAAAACCGGCTTCTTGTGGCCCCCGATCTTCCCCGGCGAAACGCCGCCAGTCTCCCGCCTCAGCTTCTTCCACTTCGTCACACAGGAGGGGCTGATCTGAAGCACCTCTGCAATCGAACGGGCGGTCTCGCCCGCGTCTGCCCGCGCCAAAGCGCGCTCGCGAATGTCTTCCGAATAGGGTCGCGTCATCCATGCTGGCTCCCTTCCCCAGCAGCCAAGTTGAATCAGAAATCCCGCCCCACCGAAAGCCGATTCCCCTAAAAAACATCATGCTTTAGGTGTTTAGTCCCTCGGAGTGGTGATACGGATGAGCGTCCCCGCTGGGGGGAGAGACTATGGGACAGATTTTACACGGGAGCGCCCGCACGGCGGAGGCGGTCCGTCGAGCGATACAGCGGAGTGAAGCGAGCATAAGGGCGCTGGCCAAGCGGCACGGGATCAGCCCGACCACGGTCCAGAAGTGGCGCAAGCGGCAGACGACTTCAGATGCGCCGATGGGACCGAAGGCTATTCACTCCACAGTCCTGACGACAGAGGAGGAGACAATGATTGTCGCCTTTCGACGCCACACCCTGCTGCCGCTCGACGACTGCCTCTACTCGTTGCAGCCGACGATCCCGCACCTCACCCGGTCAGCTCTGCATCGTTGCTTGCAGCGTCATGGCATCAGCCGATTGCCCGCGTTGGAGGGCGAGGTGGCCGAAAAGAAGCGCTTCAAGGTGTATCCCATCGGCTATTTCCATATCGACATCGCCGAGGTGCAGACCGGCGAAGGCGGGCTCCACCTCTTCGTCGCGATCGACCGCACCTCCAAGTTCGCCTTTGCCCAGTTGCATGACAAGGCCGATCGACCGACCGCAGTTTCGTTTCTCGAGGCGTTGATCGCGGCGGTCCCGTACGACTTGCACACGATCCTGACCGACAACGGCATCCAGTTCGCCGACTTACCGAGGAACCGCGACGGCTGGACAGCACGCTACCGCGTCCATCGCTTCGACCGAATCTGCCACGAACACGGCATCGAACACCGGCTCACCAAGCCCAACCATCCGTGGACCGACGGCCAAGTCGAGCGGATGAACCGCACCATCAAGGACGCCACCGTCAAGCGCTATCACTACAGCAGCCATGATCAACTCCGGCAGCACCTCCAGCTCTTCATCGACGCTTATAATCACGGCCGCCGCCTAAAGACCCTGCACGGCATCACTCCATACGAATACATCGCGCGCATCTGGACGGTGGAGCCAGAACGATTCAAACTCGACCCGTATCAC
>JAIRJX010000021.1 GCA_031260425.1 Gemmobacter sp. | reverse complement strand
GAACCGCCTGTGCTTCCTCCGCATGTTCGCGCGGAACGGGCACATCGAGCGAGTACTGTTGCAGCGCGTAGGGTTTGCCCTCATAGCCGAACTGGATATTGATCGCATCCGCGCCGGGTGCCCGGCGCGCCTTGTAGTCGAAGAAGCTTTCGCGCCCGAACTCGATGACCTGCCCGCCGCGCTGCGTCACTTCGATCGCCGGGAACAGCACATGGCCGATGCGCTGTGCATGACGATATCCCTGTGCGATGCCGGATAGAACCGGGTCGATCACGCGGGCGGTATTGGTGTTGAGGGGTCTCATTTGCCTGTATCCTCTTGAAGGCTGATTTCCGGGCCGTGGAGCGGCATTCCGGGTCTGGGGCTGTCCGGGTTGCTGAAAAGGCGAAGACCCCCGTCAGCCCCCCGTCAGAATCGCTCTACGGGGCTATTCCGCCATGGTCATAGGGTGGCGCGCCGCCGCGCCGGGGCGAAGGGCACGGGTAACGCGCTGTTGGTGGTTCGGGTTCTGCACACCTTCACAGGCCAGCACCCGGCGCACATGGCGCACCGAAACGCCAAGCTGCTGTGCGATTTCGGGATTGGACAGGCCCGCCTCCGCCGCCGACAGATACGCGCCGTTCTCACGCAGAAGCGGGACATAAACCCGCTCCCCGCCGAAGACCGCCGCCATGCGCAGGGCGTCCGCGCGCCCGATGGCCTGCACCAGCGGATGGCCGTTCAGAAGGACCGCATCCCGAACCGGAATGCGAAGCTCCGTTCCGCCAAGCGCCTTGCGCAGGCGTAGCATCACGTCATCGCCAAGGTGATCCTGCACCGCCCGCCCGAAGGTATCGGGTGCGAAATAATCGTGACGCCTCACGGCTCCCATAGGCCGATCTCCACCGTTTTTGAAAACCTGACCGGACGCTAGGTCATGTCAGGTTGCGAGGTGCCCGGACGTGATGTCCGACTGCATGGGGGAAGAAAGCCTTATCCAATCGGCGGGCCATGGGATGGTATCGGGGGCGGGCACCTCTTGCGCCCGCTCGGCTGATCGCCCCGGCCCGCGCCTGTGAGGCCGGGGCCGAAGACGCCGAAGGCGGCTGGTGTGCCTGTCACCAGCCGCCTGTTTCTTTTTCGGACGGGGCCTTGACAAGGTCAGCCTGTCGGTGCGCTGAGGCGGTGTGTGCCCTGCAAGGCTATCCGGCGGTGCGTCACGAACACCCGTGGCGCGCATCTGTCTGAAGGCAGGGCTATTTCGGCAGGTAGCCGCGTTCCCGAAGGTAGGTCGCAGCAATCCTTCGTATCATTTCCGGTCTACTGGGTTCGTCGCCAGCTGCTTCTGCCGCAGCGTCCAGCCCTGACAACAGATCGGCCTGCAGGCGAACACCGACAAGCGTTCCCGTTTCCACAGGGCGTTTTCTGCGTTTCGTGTTATCATGAGTTGACGCATTCATACTGTCATGTTAACACGAAGACGGCCCGAGAGGAAGGTGGTAGTTCCCACTCGGGCCTAACCGAAGCACGATCTGAAAGGGAGATCGCACGATGGCTGTGGCCAATCCTAACAGCATGTCCGGGGCGGCAGAAGACCGCGCGGCGCAAGAAATCGACATGCATGATTTCACGTTGCAGGTGGACAATACCTATCACGCCTTGCGCGCCTTCAACTTCATGATGGAATATGTCCACGAATACATCGTGGGCGGCATTCCCGTAACCATCGCGGGCGGCATGTCACACCTGTTGCACCGTCAGCTTGATGACTTTGACAAGATCAGGAACACCGCCGATACCCTCGCCGAACAATTGATGACAACCGACCGCGCGGCGACGAATGAAGGCCGTCTTGCCGAGGCGATCCGCGCCGGTATCCTTGCGGCGGCGGGGCGCCCCGCATGGCACGATCTGGACACCATCGCCACCCGCGCCCGTGTCAGGAAATGCGATCTTGCCCGTGTGATGCTGGTGTTGACCGGCGAGGATCATGCAGGCCCCGCCTATCGCGCATGGGACGGCAATCTGTCGGAAGGCGTCCATGCGCATCTGCTTTCCGGCCTGTGTTGGGAAGCGCTTGCCCGTTGCGACATGTGGGGGCAGGTCTCGACCGCCACCGGCCTCGGGCTTGAGAAAGTGCAGGAGGTCTTGCAGGCGATGCTGGAATATTCGCCCCTGCGAGAGCGGATCAGCCTTGAACCTTTCGCAGAGGTCAGGGCCGCCCGGACGGCGGATGCCGAAATGCGGGCGCGTGTCGCGGAACAGGACGCGGAGAGACCCTCCGAACAGGCCGTCATGGCAACGCTGGACCGCTTGCGCGGGGCCGATCTGGCCGAAATCGCCCGCGCCGCCAACCTGCAAGAGGAAACGGTTCGCCGGGTTCTGGACCGTCTGCTTGCCGATCCGGGGCCGGATGACAGGCCAGCCGTCAGCAATGGCTGACAGGGGCGGCGCGGCTGGAAACAGCCGCGCCTTTTCCATTTCCGACAGGTGATCCGATGACCGATGAACTGTTCCTGACGGTGCATGTCCCCGCTGATGAATGGGCCTATTGCAACCGCCGCCTCGCCTATCTCGAAGCCCTGTTGCTGCGGATCGTCCGTGAACGCGCCGCGTTTCAGGAATGGTATGACGCGGCTGAACTGGAAGGGTTGCGCCTGCCCGGCCTGCCGCCCGCGCGTCAGGCCATTGCCCGCAAGGCCCACAAGGAAGGCTGGCCCCGCATCCGGCGCGGCCCGCGCCTCGCATGGCATGTCACCGCCCTGCCGCGCCGTGCCTTCGATGCGCTGCTTGCCCGGCTGATCGACCTGCCCGAACTGGACGCGCGCACCGACGGGCTGTTCGCCCTGCCGCCCGCCCCCGATCTGCCGCCGCTGCCCGAGGACGTAGCCCCGCCATGGATACTCCCCCTCATGCGGCTGATGCGCAGCGAAGCCCGGGGCGATCTGGCCCGCGCATGGCGCTGCCTGCCCCAACACCTGCCCGATGGCGTCACGTTGCCAGACGTGGCCGAAGCCGCCAAGGTGCTGGCAACGCTCAAGTTGTTCTGACAGGTGAAGGATGCGCCAGCGCAAGAAAAAGCCTAGACCCGTTGAAGCCCGTGTCCTCTCGAAGTCCCGGATGATACTGCCCAGACCCGGCAAGGATACCGTTCAGGCGGCTTGCGGCGATACGGCCCTGCGGGCGCGTCAGGAAATCCTGACGCGGCTCGATCAATACCAAAAGGATAACGGCCTGTCCTGCAAGGCCACCGTTCTCGCCTTCGTGCAGGCGGTCGAAGCCGCGTCACAGGTGAAGCTTGCGAAGGACAAACCGCAATTTGTGCAGATCGAAAGCTTCGGCCTGCCATACACGATCATCAGGGATGCGAAGGGCTGGAACGCCAGGAACGGGGCTTGGCGAATCAGTGCGAGAACCGTCTATAACTGGAAGGCGCTGTCAGGCGACAATAGCGGTGCCCAAGCCCGCCCCCGCGTTCAGATTGCACAGGGCACAGGGAAGGAATTTGCCGTCGTCACCCGGTTCATGAGCACCGCGCCCGACGTCATGATTGACCTTCTGGTGGAGTTCTATGCGGACCGATTTGCCCATGCCTTGCGCCGCGCCGGATGGGTTGTCCAGAGTGAGCTTGTGCAGCGACAAAGCTGACGCCGCGCAACAGAGGCCCTGACGGCGGCCAAACGGGGCGTAGCGTGAACAGATTTACAAAACGCGATGCAAAACGGCCACCCCGAAGGGCGGCCGTTTTGGTGTAAGCCTTTGAAAAGATTTGGAGGCGGGTACCGGAATCGAACCGGTCTTCACGGATTTGCAATCCGCTGCGTAACCTCTCCGCCAACCCGCCGGAGCCTTGGGTTTGCTAGGGTTTTCACGAGGCGGGGTCAAGGGGGTATCATTCCGGCTCTCACTTTCATGTTCCGGTCTCCTTCCGCTCCCGAGGTCGGTCCCATCGGTGCACCTGTCCTGCCTGCATGATCTGCCGGGTCTCACCTCCCGGGTGATCATCGAGATAGCGGCAGGGATATGGTCGGCCTGCATCGGCCGAGACAGGTGGCACTTTCCCACCTTCAGTTCATGGGCCATCCGGTCGGCGGCGAGATAAAACGCGTCGCTCGATACTTTCGGCCTGATCGCCAGAAAGGGCTGCAAGTGCGGCCCGCTTCGATACCTCGCTGCGCTGATGATCGCTTCGGCCATCGCGGCCTTGATGACGGACATGGAAAAGCTCGAAACGCGGCTTGGCCTGGCCAGCAGGATTTCGAGGCTGAATTTGTCGACACGATCCTAGTGGCGTCGGATCGCAAGGTGACACGCATCGTTCCCGCGTCACCCCCCGCTCTGACCGCCATTCCGCCGCTGGCTGCTGCAGCTGCAAAGCTCACGGTCCGACGCCTCGGCGGCCCGACCGCCCACCACCGGTGTTGCGCCCCTCATATTGCCCCGGCGACCCCACCGGAGCAGCGCCCCCGGCCGGGCAACCGCTGCGGCTGCCTTGCCCGGCTCGGTTCAGAACATCGACGAAAAGGCGCGTCCTTTCGAAACGCGCCATCGCCACGCCCGGCGTCAGAGAGCAGTGCTTCCGGGTGCCGCGATTTTTCTCTGTCATCGCCCTGTCTCTCTTTATATACCGACGCGGGTTTCACTTTGCCGAAGGATTACGGACATGGCCAATGTCGTCGTCGTGGGCGCCCAGTGGGGTGACGAGGGGAAAGGCAAGATCGTTGACTGGCTCAGCGAGCGCGCCGATGTCATTGCGCGGTTCCAGGGCGGCCACAACGCGGGCCATACGATCGTCATCGGCAACAATGTCTACAAGCTGAGCCTGCTGCCCTCGGGCATCGTGCGGGGTGGCAAGCTGTCGGTCATCGGTAACGGTGTGGTGCTCGATCCCTGGCATCTGGTCGCTGAAATCGCCAAGCTGCGCGGGCAGGGCGTCACCATCGACGCAGCCAACCTGATGATTGCCGAGAACACTTCACTGATTCTGCCGCTGCACGGCGAGTTGGACCGGGCACGCGAGGATGCGGTTGGCGTAGCCAAAATCGGCACCACCGGCCGCGGCATCGGCCCGGCCTATGAGGACAAGGTGGGACGCCGCGCTATCCGCGTTGCCGATCTGGCCGACGCGGCGACCCTGGAGGTGCGGGTGGACCGGCTGCTTGCCCATCACGACGCGCTGCGCAGGGGGCTGGGGCTGGAGCCGGTCGACCGCGCCGCGCTGATCGCCGGCCTCAAGGAGATCGCGCCGCAGGTGCTGGCCTTCGCTGCCCCGGTCTGGAAGGTGCTGACCGAGGCGCGCCGCGCGGGCAAGCGCATCCTGTTCGAGGGCGCGCAGGGCGCACTGCTGGATGTGGATTTCGGCACCTATCCCTTTGTCACCTCGTCGAACACGCTGGCGGGGCAGGCGGCGACCGGGGTTGGTCTGGGCCCGACCGCCATCGACTTCGTGCTGGGCATCGTGAAAGCCTATACGACCCGGGTGGGTGAGGGCCCGTTCCCGGCGGAACTGCACGACGCGGACGGCCAGCGCCTTGGCGAGCGCGGACATGAATTCGGCACCGTCACCGGCAGGAAGCGCCGCTGCGGCTGGTTCGACGCGGTGCTGGTGCGGCAGACCTGCGCCACGTCGGGTGTTTCGGGCATCGCCTTGACCAAGCTCGACGTGCTCGACGGGTTCAAGACGCTGAAGATCTGCGTGGGCTATGACCTCGACGGGACGGTCATCGATCACCTGCCGACCGCCGCCGACCAGCAGGCGCGCTGCATTCCGGTCTATGAAGAACTGGAGGGCTGGAGCGACTCTACCGCCGGTGCGCGAAGCTGGGCCGATCTGCCGGGGGCTGCAGTGAAATATGTCCGCCGCATTGAAGAGCTGATCCAGTGTCCGGTCGCTCTGCTCTCCACCAGCCCGGAGCGGGACGACACCATCCTTGTCACCGATCCTTTCGCGGACTGATCATGGCACTGTCCTACCGGACCCGCAGGCGGCTGTCGCTGCTGATCCTGATCGTCGGTCTGCCGCTCTATATCGCTCTGGTCTGGGGCATCATGGGAGCACTGGATCGGCCTCCGATCTGGCTGGAATTCGTGATCTATATCGTTCTGGGCTTCCTGTGGATGCTGCCCTTCAAGTTCGTCTTCAAGGGCGTGGGGCAGGCCGATCCCGACACGCACCCCGTTGATCAGCCCGGCGAACAATCCGGGCGGCGCTGAAAACCGCAAGGCGGAAGGGGTGTCCTTCCGTCTTGCGGTTGTGCCTGCCGGGCAACGGTCGGTCCACACGGACCCGGAGTGCCCGATTCTCATCCCGCCATCCGGCGTGCCTCCACCAGCAGATGCGAGCTTTCTGCCAGCGCATATTGCCCGCGCCTCACCTTGACGATCTTGCCGTCACGCAGGAGCGCACCGAAACTGCGCAGGCTGTCCTCACGCGAGACGCGGCCTTTCAGGGTGTCGATCTTGCGCAGGAGTTGCGGCCGCGAGAAATGCGGACGACCCTCGACACAGGCGGTATAGGCGGCCGCGGCTTCCAGCAGCGCCGGCAGACCCTGCGCACCCAGCCGTTCGGCGAACTCCACGAAACCCCGGCTGTCTCCGAGAAGGCTGTCCTCGATCTCCGGATCGTCCTCCTCATCCTCCAACACTGCGGCGGCGAGACCGGCCCCTCGATGCGAGCGCATCAGACCGGCCTCGGGACGAGCGGGCTCCACCGGCCGATCGACGCGCTGTTCAGAAACC
>JAIRJX010000020.1 GCA_031260425.1 Gemmobacter sp. | reverse complement strand
AAGCCCTATGCCGTCGTGCAGTTGCGCCGCGACAACCAGCTCGGGACGCTCTATAATATCGTGGGCTTCCAGACGAAGATGAAATACGGCGCGCAAACTACTGTTTTCAGGATGATTCCTGGATTGGAGAATGCGGCTTTCGCCCGGTTGGGCGGCATTCATCGCAATACCTTCCTCAATTCTCCGACGCTGCTTGATCCGCAGATGCGGTTACGCGTGCGGCCCAATATCCGGTTTGCCGGCCAGATCACCGGGGTCGAAGGCTATGTGGAAAGCGCCGCAACGGGGCTGCTGGCGGGCCGGATGGCGGCGGCGGAGGTCCTGGGCGGCGACCTGCCGCCCCCGCCGCCGGAAACCGCGATGGGGGCGCTGGTTACCCATATCACCGGCGGGGCGGAGGCGAAGACCTTCCAGCCGATGAATGTGAATTTCGGCCTTTTCCCTCCCATTGACGCCAAGGGCGGCCGCAAGGGCCGCAAGGACCGCTACAAGGCCTATACCGACCGCGCGAAGGACGCTTTCACCCGATGGCTGGCGGCGCAGTAACCCGGTTCGCCCCGTCGCCCACGGGCCCCTTGCATCTGGGCCACGCCTTTTCGGCGCTCATCGCATTGGAGCGGGCACGGGGCGGCACCTTCCTGCTCCGGATCGAGGATATCGACCGGGCACGGTGCCGAAGCGATCACGAAGCCGCGATATATGACGACCTGCGCTGGCTGGGGCTGAGCTGGCCCGAGCCGGTTCTCCGGCAATCCGAGCGGTTGAATTTTTACGCCGAAGCACTTGAAAATCTGAATGAAATCGGTGTCACCTATCCCTGCCGCTGTTCGCGCGCCGATATTCGTTCTGCCTTGTCCGCGCCGCAGGAAGGCGCTCCGGCGACCGGCCCCGACGGCCCGGTCTATCCCGGCACCTGCCGGGGGTGCGGCCTGCCGTCCGACGGAGCCGCGATCCGGCTTGACATGCGCCGCGCGCTGGCACTGGTTGGTCCGCCGGAATTCGAGGAAACCGGGCCGGACCATATGGGGCCACAGATCAAATATGCGCAATATCTCATTGAAAACGTAGGAGATATTGTTCTGGCACGCCGTGATATCGGCACCTCCTATCACCTTGCCGTGGTGGTGGATGATGCGGCGCAGGGCATTACCGAGGTTGTGCGCGGGCTTGATCTCTTCGAGGCGACAATGATCCATGTCCTGCTGCAACGCCTGCTCGGCCTGCCGGTGCCGGCCTATCACCACCACAGGCTGATCCGCGACGCCGAGGGCAGACGGCTCGCCAAGCGCGACGATGCCCGCGCGCTGGCGAAATACCGTGCAGAGGGCGCCACCCCGCAGGATATTCGCCGGATGATCGGGTTCTGAGCGACGGAACGCTTCGCCACCGGCGTAGCAGAACGGCCGGGTTGCCGAACCCGCCCCCCGGCTCTAGCATCGTGCGAAAATCGGCGGGATACCGCGGCCACAGGAAAGACAGACAATGCCATTCGTCATGCGCGGCTTCGCGACGCTCGCGGTCGCTCTTGCCCTTGCTGGTCCGGTCCTTGCGCAACAGGCGCCCGGCGGCGGGCCGAAAGCCCCGGCAAAGGTGGGAGTGATCGAGATGCATCCGCAGCCGGTGAAGCGCACCTCCACCCTGCCGGGCCGGGCGGTCGCCTATGAACAGGCCGAGGTGCGCCCACGCGTCGGCGGCATCGTGACCGGGATCGTCTACGCCCCCGGCCAGCCGGTCCATCCCGGAACGCCGCTGATCCTGCTGGATCGGACGCGATACGAGGCGGCGGTGGAAAGCGCCCGCGCCACGGTAGCGCGCGCTGAAGCCGCGCTGCCGGTGGCCGAGGCAGCACTGGAACGGGCGCGGCGGCTGGAGGGGTCGGGCTCCACTCGCGCAACGGTGGAAAGCACCGAGGCCGCCGCCGCCTCGGCCCGCGCCGATCTGCAAGGCGCCCGCGCCGCACTGAAGATCGCCGAGACCGAGCTCTCGTGGACCGAGGTCACCAGCCCCATCGAGGGAATCGCCGGTCTGCCCGCTGTCTCGGTCGGCGATCTGGTCACCGCCAATCAGACCGACGCGGTGGTGACGGTGACCCGGCTCGACCCGATCCATGTCGACATGTTCGAGCCCTCGGCCCGGATCCTGTCGATCCAGGATCAGATCGACCGCGGCGAATTGAAACCGAACGAGACGCTGGAGGTCACCTTGACGCTGGAAAACGGCCAGACCCATGCCAGCGGCGGCACGCTGGTAGCCCCTTCGGTCACCGTCTCGCCCACGACCGGCACGCAGGATATCCGCTTCCGCTTCGACAACCCCGACCACCGCATCCTGCCCGGCATGTTCCTGCGCGGCGAGGTGGTGCTGGGCACTGTCGAGGCATTCCTGGTGCCCCAGCGCGCCACCACGCGGGGCCGCGACGGCATGTTGACCGCCTGGATCGCCACCGACGCGAATATCGCCGAACAGCGCCGCTTCCAGTCGATCGGCAGCCACGACAATGCCTGGATGGTGACCGAGGGTCTCAGGACCGGCGAGCGGCTGATCGTCGACGGGTTGACCAACCTGAAGGCGGGCGACGCGGTGGAGCCGGTGCCGGTGACCATCGACGGCGAAGGCGTGGTGCGCGACGCGAAGGCGGATTGAGCCATGGCCGGGTTCTTCATCAACCGCCCGGTCTTCGCCTGGGTCCTGGCGATCATCACCATGCTTGCCGGGGCTTGGGGCCTGACCACCCTGCCGATCTCGCAATATCCCGACATCGCGCCAACCACGGTGCGCATCCAGGCCAGCTACCCCGGTGCCTCGGCCGAGACCATCGAGAATTCGGTGACCACGGTGATCGAGGACGGGCTGACCGGGCTCGACGGGCTGCTTTACATGACGTCGTCATCCTCGGCCACGGGACGCGCCACCGTGACGCTGACCTTCGGTGATCATGTGGACCCGGACATGGCCCAGATCCAGGTGCAGAACAAGCTGCAACTGATCCAGAACGGCCTTCCCGACACGGTAACCCAGCGCGGCCTCAGCGTCACCCGTTCGTCGAGTTCCATCCTGATGGTGGCGGCGCTGGTGTCGCGCGATGGCAGCCTGACCTCGCTGCAGCTTTCCGACATCAAGGACCAGATCGTCGAGGATGCGGTGCTGCGCACCGAGGGCGTGGGCTCGGTCAGCGCTTTCGGTTCGGGCTATGCGATGCGGATCTGGCTCGATCCGCTGAAGATGGCGCAATATCAGGTAACGGCGGCGGATGTGACCTCCGCGGTGTCGGAGCAGAACTCCACCGTCACCGTCGGCAGCCTCGGCAGCCAGCCGGTCGTGCCCGGCCAGCAGCTTACCGTGGCGCTGACCGCACAATCGCAGCTTGCCACGGTGGATGAATTCGAGCGGATCATCCTGCGCACCACCGAGGAAGGCTCCACCGTCTTTCTGGGCGATGTGGCCCGCATCGAGATCGGGCAGGAGAGCTATGGCTCCACCTCGCGCTTCAACGGGATGCCGGCGACCGGCTTCGGCATCAACCTCGCCACCGGCGCCAATGCGGTAGACACTGCCGCGCGGGTGCGCGCGACGCTGGCCCGGGTCAGCGCCGCCCTGCCCGAAGGGGTGGAGGTGGTCTTTCCATACGACACCTCGCCCTTCGTCGAATCCTCGATCCAGAAGGTCTATCACACACTGGCCGAGGCTGTGGCGCTGGTGTTTCTGGTGATCCTCGTCTTCCTGCAAAGCTGGCGGGCCACCATCATCCCGACCATCGCCGTGCCGGTCGTGCTGCTCGGCACCTTCGGCATCCTTGCCGCTGCCGGGCTGACCATCAACACGCTGACCATGTTTGCACTGGTGCTGGCCATCGGCCTCTTGGTCGACGACGCAATCGTGGTGGTGGAGAATGTGGAGCGGGTGATGGAGGAGGAGGGACTCGATGCCCGCGCCGCCACCTCGAAGAGCATGCGACAGATTACCCCGGCGCTGGTCGGCATCGCGCTGGTGCTTTCGGCGGTGTTTCTGCCGATGGCCTTCATGTCGGGCTCGACCGGGGTGATCTACCGGCAGTTCTCGGTCACCATCATCTCGGCGATGATGCTGTCGCTCGCCGTGGCGCTGATCCTGACGCCCGCGATGTGCGCAAGCCTTCTGCGCCCGCGCCCGCATGACGGCGGCATCGCCCCGGCGCGCTGGTTCAACCGTGGCGTTGCCCGGGCGACCAACGGCTATGCGGCCGCGGTGCGGCGCAGCCTGCGGCGCCCGATGCGGATGATCGTGCTGCTGGCAGGTATCGGCGGCGGCGCCTTCTGGCTTTATCAGCACCTGCCGACCTCGTTCCTGCCGCAGGAGGATCAGGGCGTGCTCATGGCGCAGATCCGGCTCTCCGAAGGCTCCACCGCCGCGCAGACCCGCGCCGTAATGGAAGAGGTGGAACATTGGCTGATCGAGGAACAGTCCGCGACCGTCGCCTCTGCCTTCGGCGCGCTCGGCTTTTCCTTCGGCGGTGGCGGGCAGAACTCGGCGATGCTTTTCGTGAAGCTCAACCCTTTCGATGAGCGCCCCGCCGGCGTGACGGCCGCCACCTTCGCCCAGGCCGCCAATGCCCGCTTCGGCGCGCATCGCGCCGGCCGCATCGTCTTCACCCAGCCGCCGGCGATCCAGGGCCTCGGCAATTCGGCGGGCTTCACCTTCTACCTGCTCGACCAGGCCGGCAACGGCCAGGGCGCGTTGCAGGATACGGCGGTGGAGTTGGTGAACCGCGCCACTGCCGACGGCCGCACCGGCTCGTTCCGCGGCCATGAAGTCACCTTCCGCCCGGCGCTCCGGCTCGATATCGACCAGCAGAAGGCCCGCGCCATGGGACTGAGCCTTACGGAGGTGAACAGCATGCTGGCGGTGATCTTCTCGGGCCGCGAGGTGAATGATTTCCCCCTTGGCACCGAATTGCGCCCGGTGATCGTGCAGGGCGAGGCCGCCTGGCGGATGCAGCCCGAACAGATCGACGGCTGGTTCGCCCGCAACAAGCAAGGCGAGATGGTGCCCTTCGCCGCCTTCATGACCCGGGAATGGGACGAAACCTCCCCCTCGCTCGACCGCTACGGCGGCGCGCGCGCCATCGAGCTTTCCGGCGCGCCCAATGCCGGCACCAGCTCCGGCCAGGCGATGGATGTAATGGAGGAGCTGGTCTCCGGCATCGGCGGCGGCTATGGCGTGGCCTGGACCGGGCTTTCCTATCAGGAGCGGCTTTCGGGCAATCAGGCGCCGATGCTCTTTGCGCTCTCGGCCCTGGTGGTGTTTCTCTGCCTCGCCGCCCTCTATGAAAGCTGGACGGTGCCCTTCGCGGTGATGCTTTCGGTGCCGGTCGGCATCCTCGGCGCGCTCGGTTTTGCGCTGATGTTCGGCCAGTCGAACGACGTCTATTTCAAGGTCGGCCTGCTCACCACCATCGGCCTTGCGGCGAGAAACGCCATCCTGATCGTGGAATTCGCGCAAAGCCTGCACCAGCGCGGCCTGCCGCTGGCCGAGGCCGCCGCCACCGCCGCCCGCCAGCGGCTGCGCCCGATCCTGATGACCACCCTTGCCTTCATGCTGGGCGTGCTGCCGCTCGCCATTGCCACCGGAGCCGGCGCCATGGCGCAGCGTGCCATCGGCATCGGCGTGCTGGGCGGCATGACCTCCTCGGCGGTGATCGGCATCTTCATGGTCCCTGCCTTCTTCGTGATCGTGCGCAAGCTCTTTCCGGCCCGGCGTGGCGCGGCCTGAACCGGGCCCCCGCGCGCGCCTCCCGCCCGTGGAATGGCACCACTTGAGCCCGGAACCATCGCCCGTGCCCCCTGCCCGAAGAAAGGGGGCGCTCGCGCCCCCTCTTGAGCCTTCGGCTCAATTCACCCCCTGAGGATATTTGTGAACAGATGATGAACAAGAAGGGCGCCTGGCTTCCTCTGTTCACAAATATCCGCGGGGGGAGCTTCCCGTCGGGAAGCGTCCGGGGGGCAGACAGCCCCCCGGGGCGCCTGGGTTAGAAGATCTGGTGCCGGATCGACCCTCAGGCGTCGATATTGGCGAATTCGTGATCGACCTTGCGCCGCTCTTTCTTCGGCTTGTCACCGTCGCTGCGGTCGAGCCCCAGCATCAGCACGATGTTCTTGGCCACGTAAAGCGTCGAATAGGCGCCGATGAACGTGCCGAAAAACATGGCGAAAACGAAGCCCCGGATCACGTCGCCACCGAAGATGATGAGCGCAAGTTGCGCCAGCGCTACCGTCGTCATCGTCATGACGGTGCGCGACAGCGTCTCGTTCGTGGTCAGGTTCATCAGTTCGCGCAAGGGCATCGTCTTGTATTTCGGCAGGTTCTCGCGCAATCGGTCGAAGATTACCACGGTATCGTTCACCGAATAGCCGAGGATGGTCAGCAGTGCCGCAACGATGGTGAGATCGAACTTCAACTGGAAGACCGAGAATACCCCGACCGTCACGATCACGTCATGCACCAGCGCCGCCACGCAGCCCACGGCGAATTGCCATTCGAAGCGCAGCCAGACATAGATCCAGATGCCGAGCGAGGCCGCCGCCACCGCCATCAGCGCCTTCCAGATCAGTTCGTTCGACACTTTCGGTCCGACCGATTCCACCGAAGGGAAGGTCACCGCCGGGTCGACCTGCCGGAGCGCCGCCTCGATCTGGTCGATCACCTCGGGCGTCACCGCCTCATAGCCTTCCTGTGGCGCCACGCGCAGCATCTTCACATGCTGGTCGGCGCGGAAGGCCGGATCGAAGACCTCGTTGATCGACACCTCGCCAAGGCCGAGGCTTTCCAGCGCCTGCCGGTATTCGCGGATATCGATATTCTGGCTGCTCTCGGCGCGGATCGTGGTGCCGCCCTTGAAATCGACACCGAAATTCAGCCCGAACACCGCAACCGACAGCAGTGACAGCACCGTCAGCACCACCGAGGCGCCGAAGGTCAGCCATTGCCACCTGAAGAAGTCGATATTGGTATGGGTCGGAACCAGTCTCAGACGGAAAGCCATGTTCCCTGCCCTCACACGATGATGGTTTTCGGGCGGCGCCACCCGAGATAAATCTCGATGATCGCCCGCGTCACATAGACGGCGGTGAACATCGAGGTGACGATGCCGATCGTGGTGGTCACCGCGAAGCCGCGCACTGGGCCGGAACCGATGAAGAACATGATGAGCGCGGTCAGCATCCCCGTCACGTTCGAATCGGTGATGGCCGCAAGCGCCTTGTCATAGCCTTCGTGAAGCGCCGTGACGGGCGCGTGTCCGGCCCGCAGTTCCTCGCGCATCCGCTCGTAGATCAGTACGTTGGCGTCCACCGCCATGCCCATGGTCAGCACGATGCCGGCGATGCCCGGCAGTGTCAGCGTGGCGCCGATCAACGATTGCGCCGCGAACATCATGGCGATGTTGATCGCGAGCGCGATCACCGAGAAGGTACCGAAGAGCCCGTAGCTCGCGATCATGTAGACCGCGACAAGGCCCGCACCGACCAGCGCCGCCATCTGGCCGGCGTCGATGCTGTCCTGCCCGAGCTCCGGGCCGATGGTGCGCTCCTCAAGGAAGGTCATCTCGGCAGGCAGCGCGCCGGCGCGCAGGAGCACCGCAAGCTCGGTGCTTTCCTCGACGGTGAAATTGCCGGTGATGATGCCGCGCCCACCGGGGATGTGGCTCTGGATCACCGGGGCAGAGATCACCTCCGCATCCAGCACGATGGCGAAGGGCTTGTTGATATTGTTGGCGGTATAGTCGCCGAACTTGCGCGCGCCCGTGGCATCGAACTGGAACTCCACCGCCGGGCGGCCGTTCTGGTCGAAGGCGGGCTGGGCATTGGTCAGTTCCTCGCCGGTGACGACCGGGGTCTGCTCGACGATGTAGTAGACGCCCTTCTCGTTCATCGAGGGCAGCAGCAGGTTGCGCGCGCCGGGATTGGCGCCCGCATCCCGCGTGACATTCACCACCGGATGGAAGGTCAGCTTCGCCGTGGTACCGATGAGCGATTTCAGTTCGGCGGCAGAACCGATGCCGGGAACCTGGATCAGGATGCGGTCCTCGCCCTGACGCTGGATGGTGGGTTCGCGGGTGCCCACCTCGTCGACCCGGCGGCGGATGATCTCCAGACTCTGCTGGAGGGTGCGGCCATCGGTGGCGGTGCGTTCGGCGGCAGAAAGCTGCACCACGATATCGGCGCCGTCCTGCGTGACCTCGATGTCGTTCTGGCCGATGCCGGTCAGGCTGACCACCGGCGCGGCCAGCGCGCGCACCTTCTCCAGCGCCACCGCCATGCCGCCGGGGTTGGAGATGGCGACGCGCAGCACGCCGGGAACCGAGGGCTGCCTGCGGACATTGCCGACCTGATCGCGCACATCACGCAGCGTGTCGCGCACCTCGGGCCACATGGCGTCGATGCGGGCTGCATAGACATCGGCCACTTTCACCTCGGCCAGCAGATGCGCGCCGCCGCGCAGGTCAAGGCCCAGCGGCACCAGATAGGACGGCATCCAGCCCGGCCAGAGCGCGCGGTCAGCCGCCTGTTCCGGCGTGGCCACGCCGCCCGCCGCCGCGATCGCCGCTACGGCATCATTATGTCTTTCAACCCGGTCGTAGAACAGGTTCGGCGCAGCGAATATGATGCCGAGGGCGACGAATACCCAGATCAGCACGCTTTTCCACAGCGGGGTTCCGGTCATGGCGGCTTTCCGTATCGTGAGGCGGGGGCCGCCCTGCGGCAGGCCCCGGCAAGGAGAAGGCGAAGGCTCAGGCAGCCGGTTCGGTCTTGTTCATCACCTGCGCGATGGTGTGGCGCGGCGTCTTCACTACCACGCCCGGCGCAATCTCGACCTCCAGAATGCCATCGTCATGCACCTTGGTCACCTTGCCGATGATGCCGCCCTGGGTCAGCACCTGATCCCCGCGGCGCAGCGCCTCGGCCATGGCCTTGTGATCCTTCATCTTCTTCTGCTGCGGACGGATCAGCAGGAAATACATGATGGCGAAGATCAGGATCAGCGGCAGGAAGCTGGTGACGGCGGAAGCGGCGCCGCCGGCACCGGCGGCCTGCGCGAAAGCGGGGGTTGCGAACATTCGGTCGTCCTTTTTGTCATGTCGGGCCTCTCAGGCCCCATCTTCTGTGGCTCAGCCTTGCGGCCCGGCCTGCATGGCCCGGCATGGCTTCGGCCCGCGTTTTCGGTGCCGCACCCTATAGGCGGACCTTTGCCAAGGCAAGGTGGGCCCGGGCGCGTCTGTCTGCACATATGCGAGAACGGCAGTGGTGCAAGCGCCCGCCTTTCCGCTTTTCCCGAAGCAGGCGATGTTGCATATGGGGGCGAGCCGTAATCGCCCTCCGTTCTTCAAGGTGAAGCCATGCATGACATCCGCGCCATCCGCGACAATCCCGCCCAGTTCGACGCCGATCTGGCGCGCCGTGGCCTGTCGCCGATGTCATCGGATCTGCTGGCGCTCGACGAAGCGCGGCGGGGGCTGATCCATGCGGCCGAGACCGCGCAGGCGGCGCAGAACGCCGCCTCGAAAGAGGTGGGCGCGGCGAAGGCGCGCGGCGACGATGAGGGCTTCGAGCGGCTGCGCGCATTGGTGGCCGAGAAGAAGGCCGAGGTGGCCGAGATGAACGCTGCCGCCGCCGCCCGCGATGCCGCATTGCGCGACCTTCTGATGGGCATCCCGAACAGCCCGCTGCCCGATGTGCCCGAGGGCCGTGACGAGGCCGACAATGTGGAGATCCGCCGCTGGGGTGCGCCGCGCGCCTTCGATTTTGCGCCGAAGGAGCATTTCGAGATCGCGGGCGTCAAGCCCG
The DNA here is from genome assembly GCA_031260425.1 of Gemmobacter sp. Taxonomy (GTDB): domain Bacteria; phylum Pseudomonadota; class Alphaproteobacteria; order Rhodobacterales; family Rhodobacteraceae; genus Gemmobacter. The sequence continues at coordinate 3,175 of JAIRJX010000020.1, read as the reverse complement.
GCATGGACTTCGCCACCGCCGCGAAGCTCTCCGGCGCGCGCTTCGTGGTGCTGCGCGGCGCGGTGATCCGGGTGCACCGGGCGCTGGCGCAGTTCATGCTCGACACCCATATTGCCGAACATGGCCTCACCGAGACCTGGACCCCGGTTCTTGTCAAGGAAGAGGCGATGTATGGCACCAACCAGCTGCCGAAATTCGCCGAGGACAGCTATCAGACCACCAATGGCTGGTGGTTGGTGCCGACCTCCGAGGTCACGCTGACCAACACCGTGGCGGGCGAGATCCTTGACGAGGCCGCGCTGCCGATCCGCATGACCGCCCATACCCAGTGCTTCCGCTCCGAGGCGGGATCGGCGGGCAAGGACACGACCGGCATGTTGCGCCAGCACCAGTTCGAGAAGGTCGAGATGGTGTCGATCACCACGCCCGCGACCAGTCTTGCCGAACATGCGCGCATGACCCGCTGCGCCGAGGCGATCCTCGAAAAGCTCGGCCTGCCCTACCGCACCATCGTGCTTTGCACCGGCGACATGGGTTTCGGCGCCCGCAAGACGCATGACCTGGAGGTCTGGCTGCCCGGCCAGAACACCTATCGCGAAGTCTCGTCGGTCTCGGTCTGCGGCAATTTCCAGGCGCGGCGGATGAATGCGCGCTTCCGGCCGGCGGGTGGTGGCAAGCCGGACTATGTGCATACCCTGAACGGCTCCGGCCTCGCGGTGGGCCGGACGCTGATTGCGGTGCTGGAGAATGGCCAGCAGGCGGACGGCTCGGTCGATCTGCCCGAGGCGCTGCACCCCTATCTCGGCGGCAAGCGGCGCATCAGTGCCGGGGGTGAGTTGGAATAGGCCGGAACGGCCCCATCCGAGGGCCCGTATTGGGGGAAAACGCTCCTTCGACGGAAGGCACAGCACCCGACCGCGGGTGGGCGTTACAACGGTTGTGGTCTGCACTTTATGGTGACACCCTGCCCATGTTCGATCCTCACGCCAATATCACCATAGCGCCCACCCCGAGGGGCGGGCGTAGCGCTGCCCGACGGCGCTTACGCCTTGTTCCCGGCAGGGGAGCAGATTCACGCGGCGTTTTCTGAGAATCCGGGCTGCGTCAGACTCCGCCCCCCGCACGGCAGCGGGCGGCGCAGGTGCGATGTGCTCGCGAAATGTGCCTGAACGCAGATCCCGCCCGAAGCGCTCTCGCCGCAGCCAGAGCCTCGGCTCAAACCCCCAGCTTCGCCAGCCGCGCGGCGCGCAGCCGGGAGAAATCGTCGCCGGCGTGATAGCTCGACCGGGTCAGCGGGGTCGCCGACACCATGAGGAAGCCCTTGCCGTAGGCCGCCTTCTCGTAGGAGGCGAATTCCTCGGGCGTAACGAAGCGGTCGACCCGGTGGTGTTTCGGCGTCGGCTGCAGATATTGTCCGATGGTCAGGAAATCCACATCGGCGGCGCGCATGTCGTCCATCACTTGCCGCACGCCCTGCGCATCCTCGCCAAGGCCGACCATGATGCCGGATTTGGTGAAGATCGCCGGGTCGAGCTCTTTCACCCGCTGCAGCAGGCGCAACGAATGGAAATAGCGCGCACCGGGGCGCACGGTCGGATAGAGGCCCGGCACGGTTTCCAGATTGTGATTGAACACGTCGGGCTTCGCCGCCACCACGATCTCCAGCACCTCCGGCGCGCATTTCAGGAAATCCGGCGTCAGGATCTCGATCGTGGTCGCGGGCGAGCGGTGGCGGACGGCGCGGATGGTCTGGGCGAAATGCTCCGCCCCGCCATCAGCCAGATCGTCGCGGTCGACCGAGGTGACGACGACATGCTTGAGGCCAAGCTTCTGGACCGCATCCGCCACCCGGCCCGGCTCGAAAAGATCAAGCGCGTCGGGCCTGCCGGTCGCCACGTTGCAGAAGCTGCAGCCACGGGTGCAGATCTCGCCCATGATCATCATCGTGGCGTGGCCCGCGCTCCAGCATTCGCCGACATTGGGGCAACCGGCCTCCTCGCAGACCGTCACCAGCCGGTTGGTCTTGAGGATGTCACGGGTGTCCTTGTAGCCCTGCGAGGTCGGGGCCTTGACCCGGATCCAGGCGGGTTTCTTCGGCTGCTCCTGATCCGGGCGATGCGCCTTCTCCGGGTGCCGCTGGTCCGGAAGCCTGAGGTCGCGCATCGGATATATTCCCCTTTCGGACACCGTTGTCCTCAGTTAAGCCTTTTGCGGCGGGCTGACAACCGCCGGGTGGCCGTGCAAGGTAGATAGACGACAGGAGATTGATATGTCTAAGAAATTTGTGGCCGAGTTTCTTGGCACGGCGATACTGGTGCTGTTCGGATGCGGTGCAGTGGTGATTGCCGGGGCGGAAATCGGGCTCATGGGCATTGCGCTGGCTTTCGGCCTCGCGGTCGTTGCGGCAGCCTACGGGCTTGGCGCGATCTCGGGGGCTCATCTCAATCCAGCGGTGTCATTCGGAATGTTCGTGGCCGGTCGAATGAATTTCGGCTCGTTCGTCCATTATGCGGTGGCCCAATGTACCGGTGCACTGGCAGGCGCCGCGATCCTGTTGCTCATCGCCAGCGGCAGGGCGGATTATGCGATCGCCACCCACGGGCTTGGTCAGAACGGGTTCGGCCCGGGCTATATGGGAGAATATGGCGCGGGCGCGGCCTTCATCTTCGAATTCGTGATGACCTTCATCTTCGTGACCGTCATCCTCGGCGCAACCGGTTTCGGTGCCGCGCCGGGCGTTGCGGGGCTTGCCATCGGTCTGACGCTGGCAGCGATTCATCTTGTCGGCATCAACGTAACCGGAGTTTCGGTGAACCCGGCACGATCCTTCGGACCGGCGGTTCTGGTCGGGGGCAAGGCGTTGAGTGATCTGTGGCTGTTCATCGTTGCTCCGCTTGCCGGTGGGGCGCTTGCCGGCCTTCTTTATCGCGCGGGGCTGACCCGCGCCGAGGCGTGAGGCTGACGCCGCCAGCCCTTGCCACATGATTGACCGGGGCGGAATCAGAACACTCGCCCCGGGGCCGGACTCACCATCCGGCCAACCAGACAGGAGGCGGTGCCCGGGCACCGCCTCAGCCGATCAGCGGCCCGGCGCGACCATAGGTTTCGTCAAAGTGCCGCCGCAGCCGCTGAAGTGCTATGCGCAGCACCACCTTGCCCGAGCGCGCCGCCCAGC
>JAIRJX010000362.1 GCA_031260425.1 Gemmobacter sp. | reverse complement strand
GGATAGCGCTGGCGGGAACCGGAGTTTTCGGCGGGCACCTTGGCTGGCAACTCGCCCGGCTCGACACCACCGACACAACGCTCTGCCTGCGGCTTTTCCGCTCGAACCGCGATGCCGGGCTGCTTCTTGGGCTGTTTCTTGCCGGTGCGGCGCTGGTCTGATTGATCCGCGCCCGCGCGCGGCCTAAGGAAGCTCGCATGTCCGCCCCCGAAAACACCCGCCCGTCGCGACTCCCGCCCGCCCTGCTCACCGCAGCCGCTTTCGTCGGCGGCGGCCTGCTGTCGATCATCGTAGCCTGGACGGCGGTAGGTGTGATCGAAAGCCGGTCCGAGGCCATGGTGCGCAGCCGGCTGCTGACCGAAGGGCTGACCTGGCCAACCGTGCGCGCCACCGGCCTTCAGGTCCGCCTTTACGGCACCGCCCCGAACGAGGCGGCGCGGTTCCGGGTCGCCAATCTGGCCGCAACAGTGGTCAACAGCTCACGCGTGCGCGACCGGATGGATGTGGCAGCGGTGCGTGCGCTGGAAGCGCCGCGTTTCTCGATCGAGATGCTGCGCAACAGCGACGGTATCTCGCTGATCGGCCTGATGCCCGACACCTTGCCCGCCGATGCCGGGGCCGAAGCGGTATCCGCCGATGCGGCGCTGGCGGCCGAGATCGCAGACATGGCCGGCGACCTGCCACTGTCCGACATGCTCGAAACCGCCGCCTTCCCCGCCCCCGAGGGTTGGGATGCCGCGCTCGATTTCGGCATGGCTGCGCTGAAACTTCTGCCCCGCTCCAAGGTCTCGGTTGCGGCGGGCAAGGTGCGCATCACCGCAATCTCGGACAGCGACGCCCAGAAGCGCCGGCTGGAGGCCGAGCTGGCCAAGCTTCGCCCCGCCGGAATCGAGGTGAAGATCGAGATTTCCGCCCCGCGTCCGGTGCTGACCCCCTTCACCCTGCGCTTCATCAAGGATGCCGGGGGGGCCCGCTTCGACGCCTGCGCCGCCGATACCGATCAGGCGCGCGACCGTATCCTGAAGGCCGGCGCCGCCGCTGGTGCGGATGCGGGCGCCATTTGCACCGTAGGTCTTGGCGTGCCGACCCCAAGCTGGGCCGAGGCCACTGAGGCCGGCATCCGCGCCGTCTTCGACCTTGGCGGTGGCAGCATCACCTTCTCGGACGCCGATGTGACGTTGCTGGCCGATCCCGGCACGCCGCAGGCCACCTTTGATCGCGTGGTGGGCGAGTTGCAGACGGCGTTGCCCAGGGTGTTCTCACTGAAATCCACCCTGCCGCCCAGGCCCGACGCCGCAGCGCAGGGCCCTGCGGAATTCACGGCAAGCCTGTCGGAGCAGGGCCAGGTGCAGTTGCGCGGCCGGTTGACCGATGCAGTGCTGAAATCGGCAGTGGACAGCTACGCCCGCGCCCGTTTCGGCACCGATCGGGTCTATACCGCCACCCGTTTCGACGAAGAGTTGCCCGACGGCTGGCCGATCCGCGTGCTGGCCGGGCTGGAGGCGCTTGCCGTCCTGCACCACGGCAACCTGACGGTGCGCTCCGATACGGTGGAGGTTTCGGGTGTCAGCGGACGGCAGGACGGCCGAGCCCGGGTGGCGCAGATCCTGTCGAACAAGCTGGGCCAGGGCGAGCCGTTCAAGGTTTCAGTCAACTATGACGAGGCGTTCGATCCCTTCGCCGCCCTGCCCTCGCCGCAGGAATGCGCCAACCAATTGAATGCGGTGGTCGCGCGCCGGAAAATCACCTTCTCCCCCGGATCGGCCGAAATCACCGCCGAAGCCGATGCGACGCTGGCCGATCTGGCGAAGATCCTGCTCGACTGTCCGGCGCTGCGGATGGAGATCGCCGGCCATACCGACGCACAAGGTTCGACCGAGGGCAATCTTGCGCTCAGTCAGGCGCGGGCCGAGGCGGTGCTGATCGGCCTGCAGGGTCGCCAGGTGACGGTGAGCGGCTTTATCGCCAAGGGCTATGGCGAGGGCCTGCCCATTGCGGATAACGGCACCGAAGAAGGACGCGAGGCCAACCGGCGCATCGAATTCATCTTGCTGGACGGCATTGCCCCGGCTACCCCGGCCCCGAAGGCTGAGGATGGCGCGACCGCCCCCCTCGCCGCCGCACCTGCCGCCCAGCCTGCCGGCGACGACACCCCACCCGCCGCCGATACGGCCCTGAAGACGGAGAGCGACACGCCTGCCGCCCAACCCGCAGACGGCGACACCCCGCCCCCGGCCGCTCCGCCGGTCGCAGACGAAGGCAGCCCCGATTTCTCAGCCGATACCAGCCCCTCCCTCGCCCCGAAAGAGGTGACGGTGAAACCCAGACCCCGCCCCGCCCGCAACTGACCGGAGACCAGGACCGCATGAACCGCAACGAATTCGTCATCGTCACGGCCATTGTGCTGATGCTGTCCTTCACGTTGGGCTGGTTCGCGCATCGGGTGATCCAGCGGCTGCGCCGCAGCTCCGGCGCCGATATGGGAGAGCTCGAGCGCCTCGCCCAGGCGCTGCACGAGGCCGAGGAGACCCGCGATCAGGCGCTGATCTATATCGAGCAACGCGAGGCGGAACTGCACAACCAGATCGCCCAGACCGGAGCCGAGCTTCGCGCCGCCATGGAAGGGCTGCGCGACGCCCGCCACGAAGCCGAGGAGATGCGCGCCTATATCGAGCGGATGCATGCCGAAGGCTAGGTCACGTCCGCTTTCCTTGCAGGCATATCATTGACCGCCTGATCCTCGCCCCCTTTTCACCAGCGGCGTGTCGATGGGCGCGGATGATGGATGGGGCGGCGGCGGCGAACATTTTCAAACCGAAGCCAGCTTCTTCCGGCGACCGGGCCCATTGTGGCCCATGTCGCTTCGGCAAATCCGCCAGGCGCGCCGGTCCGGACCAAGCAGGATATCCCGCCGCCGCCTGCCGGTCATCGACCCGACGGGGATTCCTGCCAAACTCCGGCAGCGGCGGTTCGACCAACCGCCATTCCTCGCCGCTCGGATCGTATCGCCTCTCCCGGCTTGGGAGGAACCGGAACACGACGCAGCTTGGACACGAAGGGGCAGGACAGACGACGGCGGAGCGTCGCTGATCGGATGCTGACCCATCACCGCAGCGCTGCGGTCGAGAATCCGCAGGCGCGCCGGTCCGGTGTCATGTCCTGATTGCCCTTGCGGCGCGGAAAAGGCCCAGCCCGGGGCCCGAAAGGGGCTCTCGCCGCAGGGCCCGCTCAGCCGGCGCAATAAGCTTCCGCGGTCTGGCCGAAGGATTTGTATCGCTCCCAGAACCGGTCATCGGCCTCGCGCTTGGAGACCCAGACCTCATGCGCCAGATCGGGATTCTTCATCAGCTTGGCGGCACGGCGCTGGTCGGGGCCGGAAAGCGTCATGTCGGCGACCTGCTGTATGCAGGAGCAGACCCCGCGATTGCCCTTGGCGGTGCGGTTGCAGGCCCGCTCTATCGGGCCGGCCGCGACAGCGGCACTCATCAGAGGAAGGATGAAAGCGCCAAGGGCGCCTGCCAGAACCAGTTTCTTCATATCGCTGCCTCTTGTCTGCCTCTTGCCGGCCGGCGATATCCGCCGTCGGTCATTTTCTGGCAACGATTATGCCGATTCGAGTGGAATTTTTCAATGATCTGGCGCAAGTGCGCGGGATTGTCCCGATATGGCCCGCATGATGCGGCCAATCCGGCAGCAGCCCCCAAATGCAGTGTGAACCCCGCGCCGAGGGCCGGGGGCAGGGCAGACGGGCAATCATCCGGCGCACTCATGCGGCCCTCTCGATGTGGCCCTTATCGTCCCGATTCTCGTCACTTGGCAACGTGGCGGGCAACCCTGACCACAGGCGGGTATGGGCAGGGATTGTGGCCGTCACTTTGTAGTGACACACCGCCTAGCCCCAAAACCCGCGCGAGCGCCACCAAAGCTCCTACATCGGGGAAGGGCAGAGCGGCCCGACGGCACTTCGCGCCCTGTCTCGGGAAGGAGGAAGAAACCCTATACGCAGCGCGGGATTGAGGGGGAACCACGTCCTC
>JAIRJX010000346.1 GCA_031260425.1 Gemmobacter sp. | reverse complement strand
CGCCTCGCTTGGCGCGACCGGCCCCGCCGTGCAGGAGGGCGTGGCGAAATACCTGGACATGACGCCGATGCGCGTGCCCAGCCGCGCCATCGGCGATCACCTCACCGAATATGTCGTGCTGCTCGGCATGCTGGGGGCGACCTGCGGCAAGATCGGACGCGAGGTCTATACCCTGATGAAGACCGAGTTCGGCGAGCTTGAGGAGCCGATGCCGGACGGGTCGGTGGGCAGCTCCACCATGCCGCAGAAGCGCAACCCGGTGTACTGCCAGGATGTCATCGCCTGCGCGGCCGAGATCCGTTCCGTGGTGCCGTTGGCGCTGGAGGCGATGCAGACCGAGCACGAGGCGGACCGGACCACCGCGCTGATGATCCGCGAAGCGACGGCGCGCGCCTGTATCCTGACCGGCGACATGCTGCTGCGCGTCGGCATGATCATGGAGGGCGTCACACTGAGACCGGAGCGGATGCGGCGGAACCTCGATCTCGGCGGTGGGCTGATCATGGCGGAGGCGGTGATGCTGCAACTCGGCGGGGCGATCGGCCGGCAGCACGCGCATGACGTGGTGCATGACGCCGCGCAGGCCGCCTTCGTCGAGGGCAGGCCCTTTGCGGAACTGCTGGGCGCGGATACGCGGGTGACGGCGCATCTGGACCACGCCGCGATCGACGCCCTGCTGGACCCGACGCGCTACACCGGCCTCTGCGCGCAACTGGCGCGGCAGGCTGCCGGCCGCGCGCGGGAGGCGGCAGTGGCCCTTGGGGAAGGTCGCGGGGCGTAGCCCGCTGTTTTCACCGGCGTACCGGCCCGCCCTCGGCGCTCGCGCCGGAGGCGGCGATCACCTCCTCCCATAGCGGCACCTCCTGGGCGAGGCGGCGGTTCACATCCTCCACCGAGCCGCCGAGCTGCTGCAATCCGAGTGGCATGAAGGCCGCTCTTGTCTCCTCCAGATTCAGGATTTCGTTCACCTGAGCGTTGATCTGCTCGACGATGGCGGCAGGTGTGCCCCGTGGCACGGCGAGGCACATCCAGGACGCGAGTTCCGGCACATCCAGCCCCGTTTCGGCGAGGGCCGGGACATCGGGCAATTGCTCGATCCGCGTCGTGCCGAGGATGCCGAGCGGCTTCACCAAGCCATTGCCGATTTGCGGCAGGGCTTCGGGCGTGGTGCTGAAGATCAGGTCGATATCGCCGGCGACAAGGGCGTTCATCGACAGAGCGCCGCCACGGAATGGCACATGCGTCATCGGTATGCCGATACTTCTGCTGAACAGCGCACCGATGAGGTGGCTGCTGTTGCCAATGCCGCCCGATCCGTAGTTCAGCCCGCCCGGCTTGCTGCGCGCCAGCGCCATCAGATCCCGCACATGACTCAGATTCTGGCGTGGATTGACGATGAGCACATACTTGTAACCGACCAGTCGGATGACGAGTTGGAGCTGGTCTGTCGTGAAGCCGGCGTCGCCATAGATGCGTGGATTGCCGATCAGTGCGCCGTTGGAACTGATCAGGATCGTGTAGCCGTCGGCCGGGGGCCGCGCGACGAAGGCGATACCGATGCTGCCATTGGCGCCGGGGCGGTTGTCGATGACGAATTGCTGGCGATTCACCTCCGACAGCTTGTTCGCGATGTAGCGCGCGACCATGTCGGTGGCGCCGCCCGGCGGGAAGGGCACGACGATGCGGGCGATGCGGTTCGGATAGGCCGTCTGCGCGCCCGCCGCACGGGGCAGCGCCGCACCACCGAGCAGCGAGAGAATCATGGGACGCCGTTGCATCGTTTCCTCCCGAATTTCTTGTGCGATCGGAATCTTGCGTGATGACTTTTATTCAGCGATGGCGCCGGAAATTCGAACGATCTCGGCCCATTTCGGAATCTCGGAAGCGATGAAGCTGGTGAATTGCCCAGGATCACTTCCGACAGGATCGCAGCCCTGCTGAGCCAGGCGCTCGCGCGTCTCAGGCGTGCGGAGTGCCGCCTGGACCTCCCGTGCAATGCGGTGCACGGCCTCTGCCGGCGTGCCAGCCGGGGCGAAGAATCCGTTCCACAAGGCGACCTCGTAGTCGGGCACGGTTTCGGCCACGGTCGGTACCTCCGGCAGAAGGGCTGAACGACGGGCGGTGGTGACAGCGAGCGCCCGCAGCCGCCCGGCGCGGACATGCTCGATCACCTCGACCAGGGGGGTGGCCATGAACTGGATCTTGTTGCCGAGCAGATCGGCCACGGCCAGGGCCCCGCCGCGATAGGGCGCATGCTGCACTTCGATTCCTGTGCGGGAGGCAAAGAGCGCGACCGCCAGATGCTGGGAGGTGCCGGGGCCGCCGCTGCCGTAGTTCAGTGCGCCCGGACGGGCCTTGGCCAGTGCCACCAGGTCGGCCAAGTTCCGCGCCGGCGCATCCGAAGGCACGACGAAGAGATTGGGGACGAAAGAGACCTGGGTGATCGGCGCGAAATCGCGCCGCGGGTCGAAAGACAGGTTGCGGTAGAGAGACAGGTTGGTCGCATACGAACTGGTGGCGAAGAGCAACGTATGCCCGTCGGCTGTCGCGCGCGCGACCGCTTCGGCGCCGATATTGCCACCGGCACCGGGCCGGTTCTCGACCAGGATGGGCTGGCGGAACCGATGACCCAGTGCCTCCACGATCAGCCGGGCTGTGATGTCCGTGCTGCCGCCGGGGGCGTAGGGCACGATCACGCGGATCGGGCGCCGGGGCTCCCAATCATCCTCGCAGCAGGCTTGGCGAGCGGGCTGTGCGAGGACAGGGAAGGGAGTGGCGGCCAGGATTGCCAGGAGGCCACGACGCTGCATCGGACACTTCCTCTCCGTTATCTTGCCGTAGCGGCTGCCGCCGCCACACCGCGCTGTTTGTCTGTAGAAGTATGAGGTTTGAGAACCGTTATAAACCCTGCCTCTGTCCATGACAGGCATGGTACCGCCCATCGGTGAAGAAGAGCCAGTCGTGCGATATCCGCCTGACCTGACGGATGAGGAATGGGCACAGATCGCGCCGCAAGGCTCCGGCCGCCAGAGCACGGCGAACCGCTCTACCCGATCCTCGACTGGCGCGAACAGATGCGTTCCCCGCAGGTGCGAGGATGAACCAAGCCAAGAAGGCCCCCTGATCCGGTCGCCACTCTGGCCGGATCGCAAGCGAAGATGTCTCTGCACCAGGGTCCGCCAGCCCTCCAGGCGGGCCTTCTCGCATCCAAGCTTGCCGCCCCCAGCCGCACGCCACAGAATGGATGTGCCTTCACGGAGGACACCATGAAGCTCGATGCCGCTGTGAATGCAGAAGACATGCGCGCCCTGGCCAGGGCTGCGCTGCCCAGGATCGCCTTCGACTTCATCGACGGAGGCGTCATGGACGAGGAAGGCCTCGCCGAAAACCGGGCGGCCTTCCGGCGCCACAGGCTCGTTCCGCGCTATCTGGTCGATGTCAGCCGGCGGGATCAGACGATGGAGATCTTCGGCCGCCGCTATGCCGGCCCGCTCGGAATCTCCCCGATGGGGATCGCGGGTTTCTTCCGGCCCGGCGCCGACCTCATGCTCGCCAGGGCTGCGGCCGAAGCCAACCTCCCCTACATCATGTCCAGCGCCAGTTGCGATTCGATCGAGAGCGCCATGGCGGAGGCGCCGGAGACGACCTGGTTCCAGATCTACGGCACCAAGGATTCCGCGATCGTCGAGGATCTGGTGCGGCGCGCCACGGCGCTCAAGGTCGGGGTCCTCGCACTGACCATCGACACGCCGATCATCGGCGGGCG
>JAIRJX010000341.1 GCA_031260425.1 Gemmobacter sp. | reverse complement strand
AGCCCGCCGCATTGCCTTTCACCGGACGGCGGGCCGGGGCCCCGGCGTGGTGTTCCTCGGTGGCTTCCGGTCAGACATGACCGGCACCAAGGCAGCCCATCTGCAGGCCTGGGCCGAGGCGGCGGGCCGTGCCTTCCTGCGGTTTGACTATTCCGGCCATGGCCGGTCGTCGGGGGATTTTCTTGACGGCTGCGTCGGCGACTGGGCCGAGGATGCCGTTGCTGCCATTTCCGCGCTGACCGAGGGGCCGCAGATCCTCGTTGGCTCGTCCATGGGTGGCTGGATCGCGCTTCTGGCGGCGCAGGCGCTGCCAGGGCGGATGGCCGGCCTCGTTGGCATCGCCGCCGCACCGGATTTCACCGAGGATGGTATATGGGCGACCCTCACCGAGGCGCAGAAGGTGGAGCTGGCGCAGGGCAGGGTGGAACTGCCCTCCGGCTATTCCGAAGAGCCCCACATCATCACCCGGCAGCTGATCGAGGATGGCAGGCGGCGGCTGGTGCTGTGCGGGCCGCTGGCGCTGCCCTTTCCGGTGCGGCTCCTGCAGGGCACGGCGGATACCGATGTGCCGCCCGCCTTTGCGCTAAGGCTTCTGGATCGTGCGGAAAGCCCCGACATGCAGCTGACGCTGGTGAAGGGCGCCGATCATCGCTTTTCGACGCCGCAATGCCTTGATCTCATCACCAGGGCCATTGCCGAGGTTTCCGGCTGAGAAGGGCGGCCCCGTTCCGGCCGCTTGCCCACCCGCCGGAATCGCGTGCAGGTTTTCCGGACGGAGGCTTCTGCCCCTGACACTTCCCTTCGAGAAGCTCTCTCCGAGGATATTTTCAGACAGAAAATGAGGGTGCTTCCCTCATTTTCTGTTCAAAAATATCCTCAGGGGGTGAATTGAGCCGCAGGCTCAAGAGGCGGCGCGAGCGCCCCCTGCCTTCATGGCGCCAGCGCACCGCAAAGGATCAATTCGCCGTCGCCAGCTTCACCGGTGCCTTTTTCGCCTTGCCGGAATTGGCGTCGATGAAGTTCAGCACCAGCGGACGGATGTTCAACCGCCAGCTCTTGCCGGCGAAGATGCCGTAATGGCCGGCGCCGGGCTCCAGATGACTGGCTTTCTTGCTGTCGGGCAGGTTGGTCAGCAGGCCGAGCGCGGCAAGACACTGGCCGGGGGCAGAGATGTCGTCATTCGCCCCCTCGACGATCATCACCGCTACATCGGTGACGGCGCTGGCATCCACCCTCTTGCCTGCCACGGTGAAGGCGTTGCGGGCGATCTCGCGGTTCTTGAACACCCGCTCAACGGTGGACAGGTAGAACTCCGCCGTCATGTCCATCACGGCGAGATATTCGTCGTAGAAACGGTTATGGGCGTCATAATCCGACGCTTCCTCGCGCGCGACGCGCAGGATCTGGTCTCGGAACGCTTTGCTGTGCCGCTCGGCATTCATCGACACGAAAGAGGCGAGTTGCAGCAGGCCCGGATAGACCATCCGGCCGGCCCCCTTGTATTTGAAGCCGACGCGCTGGATCGCCCATTCTTCCACTTGGCCCATGGTGACGCGACGGCCGAAATCCGTAACCTCGGTCGGTGCGGCGTCGGGATCGATCGGCCCGCCGATCAGGGTGAGCGAGCGCGGCTGCGCCGCCGGCTCCTCGTCCGCCAGATAGGCGGCTGCGGCCAGTGTCAGCGGCACCGGCTGACAGATGGCTATGACATGGGTGTCCGGTCCCAGTTCGCGCATGAAGTCGACGAGATAGAGGGTGTAGTCCTCCACATCGAACTTGCCTGCGGAGACCGGGATATCGCGGGCATTGTGCCAATCGGTGATGAAGACATCGGCATCGGGCAGGAGCGAGGCGACGGTCGAGCGCAGGAGCGTTGCGTAATGGCCCGACATCGGCGCCACCAGCAGGATTCTGCGCGCCATGGGCGGGCGGCGGCGCACGAAGAACTGCACCAGATTGCCGAATGGCCGATCCAGCACGATCTTCTCGTCGACAAGGTGGTCCTGCCCGTCGGGGCCGACGATGGAGCGGATGCCCCAGTCGGGCTTGGCAGCCATGCGCGAGAAGGTCCGCTCGGTGACCGCGCCCCAGGCCGCAGTCAGCGGCACCAGCGGATTCATCGACAGTGCGAAGATGGGATAGGAGGCCATGGCCTGTGCGGTGGCGCCGAGCCACTCATTGGTGTTGCGGGCGGTTTCCATCAGGTCATAAGTCGCCATATACTTCATCGTATCCCCTCGTCCGCCGCGCTGTGGCTTCGCCGCTGCCCCGCCGCGAAACGGCGGGGGATGCTGCGTGTGCGAAATACATAGGGGGGAATTGTTCACATGACAACCGAGACCGCGGATGCAGAGGCAAGGCTGGAACGGCTGAATGCGAATCTCGGCAGGGTGGAGGAGTTGTCAAGACGGCTGGCGGCGGCGCTAAGCCAAAGAAAACAAAGCGATCCCGCCCTGCTTGGCCCCTCGCAGGATGTTTATATGAAGGCCGCCGCCGCCTATGTGGCGGAAATGATGCAGAACCCTTCCAAAATCATCGAGAGCCAGGTCAACTACTGGGGCAAGAGCCTCAAGCATTATGTGGAGGCCCAGCAGACCCTGTTGAAGGGCGAGATGAAAGCGCCGGCAGATTCCGGCCCAAAGGACCGCCGATTCGCCAATCCGCTTTGGGACAGCCATCCGTTCTTCAACTACCTCAAGCAGCAGTATCTGATGAATGCCGAGGCCGTGACCGGCGCGGTTGCGGGACTGGAAACGCTGGAGCCGGGCGACCGGCGGCGAGTGGAGTATTTCTCGCGTCAGATCGTCGATTTGTTCTCGCCGACCAATTTCCTCGGCACCAATCCCGATGCGCTGGAAAAGGCAGTGGCGACCGATGGCGAAAGCCTGGTGCGGGGGCTGGAAAACCTCGTGCGCGACATCGAGGCCAATAGTGGCGATCTGCTGGTGACGCTGGCCGACAGAGAGGCGTTCCGCGTCGGCGAGAACATCGCCACCACGCCGGGTTCGGTGGTGTTCCGCAACCGGATGCTGGAGCTGATCCAGTATAGCCCCACCACCGAGAAGGTGTTCCAGACCCCGCTCATCATTTTCCCGCCCTGGATCAACAAGTTCTACATCCTCGACCTGAAGCCGGTGAACAGCCTGATCAAGTGGATCGTCGACCAGGGTTTCACGCTCTTCGTGGTAAGCTGGGTGAACCCCGACCCGAGCTATCGCGATGTGGGTATGGACGACTATATCCGCGACGGCTATCTCGCCGCGATGGACGAGGTGAAGCGCATCACCGGCGAGAAGCAGGTCAACGCCGTGGGCTACTGCATCGCCGGCACCACGTTGAGCCTGACGCTCGCCCATATGCAGAAGACTGGTGACAAGACGGTGAAATCGGCCACCTTCTTCACCACGCTGACCGATTTCTCGGATCCCGGCGAAGTGGGGGTGTTCCTGACCGATGATTTCGTCGACGGGATAGAGCGGCAGGTGGCACAGGACGGTGTCCTCGACAAGTTCTTCATGAGCAAGACTTTCAGCTTCCTGCGGTCGAACGACCTGATCTACCAGCCGGCGATCAAGAGCTACATGATGGGCGAGGCGCCGCCGGCCTTCGACCTGCTGTTCTGGAACGGCGACGGCACCAATCTGCCGGCGAAGATGGCGGTCGAATATCTGCGTGGCCTCTGCCAGCGTGACGAGTTTGCCCGCGGGGGCTTCCCCGTCTTCGGCGAGAGGGTACGGCTTTCGGAGGTGAAGGTGCCGCTTTGCGCCATCGCCTGCGAGACCGACCATATCGCGGCCTGGAAGGGTAGCTATAACGGCATCCGCCAGATGGGATCGAAGGACAAGCTCTTCATCGTCTCGGAGAGCGGTCATATCGCCGGGATCGTCAATCCGCCCTCCAAGGGAAAATACGGCCACTACGTCAACGAGGGTGGGCTGGAGGGATCGCCCGAGGACTGGATGGCGAGTGCCGGCTATACGCCGGGAAGCTGGTGGCCGCGCTGGGGCGACTGGCTGGCCGGACGGTCCGGCCGGAAAATCGCTGCAAGGAAACCGGGCGATTCGGGGCAGCCGATGCTGGCGCCGGCGCCGGGCACCTATGTTGTCGCCATCCCAACGGATTGATCGGAAAGGATTGTCCCGGCACGTCGAAAAATTCTCCGGCATCATTGCTGCACTGCAGAAAAATACTTGACTTTCTGCAGTGCAGCATCTACATACCGCTCATCAGGAAACGGACGCATCCTGCCGGATGCCCGACGCCAAGGAGCGAATGAAATGACCAAGACCCCCGATTTTACCCGTGTGATGCAAGACATGATGGCGTCCCTCCCGGTCGACGCCACCGCTTTCCAGAGCGCTTTCAAGACCCAGGCCGCGATGGGCGAGAAGTTCACCAAGGTTGCGCTGGAAGCTGCCGAAAAATCGACCGAGATCTCGTCTAAATGGGCGAAAGACACCATCGCCCGGCTGTCGGACGCTGCGCGCGCCAAGTCGGACGTGTCGGAATACAGCAAGGCCGCGACCGATTTTGCTTCGGCCGCTGCTGAAATGGCTGCCGAGAATCTGGCCGCCTTCGCCGAGATCGCCAAGAAAGTGCAGATGGAAACCGTCGAGTTGATGCTTGCCGCCGGCAAGGACGCGTCCGAGGAAGCCCAGGCCGCCGTCAAGAAGGCGACTGCCGAAGTGACTTCGGCCGCCAAGAAAGCCGCTGCGGCCGCGAAGTAATCGCGCCGGGCGCGCGGGTTCTTCCTTTCCCCTGTCGGACGGATCCGCTGGGCGGGCCTTCGGGCTCGCCCTTTTCTTTTTCCTTTCCTTTTGCTGCGGGCCTGCCCTAAACTTCTCTGCAAGCGCAAAGGAGAGGGCGCAGAAATGGCCAATATCGAAAAGCCGCTGCTGATCAAACGCTATGCGAGCCGGCGTCTCTATAATACCGAGACCTCCGATTACGTCACGCTGGAGGATATCGCGGGTTTCATCCGCGCCGGGCGTGAGGTGCAGATTGTCGATCTGAAATCGGGCGACGATCTCACGCGGCAATACCTGCTGCAAATCGTGGCCGAACATGAGAGCAAGGGCGAGAATGTCCTGCCGATCAATGTGCTGACCGATCTGGTCCGCAGCTATACCACCGAAATGCAAAGCGTGGTGCCGCAGTTCCTTGCCGCCTCGTTCGAGATGCTGCGCGACGGACAGTCGAAGATGATGGAGAACCTCGCGGGCTTTCCCAATCCG
>JAIRJX010000320.1 GCA_031260425.1 Gemmobacter sp. | reverse complement strand
AAATCCATACGATTTTCCCGGAGCTGAGGGATTTCAACAAGGAAAACCCCTTCCCCTCCGCCCGCCCCCTGCTCACAGGGCGCGAGGCCCGAAAACTCGCGGAACGCCACGCCGCAAAGCAGAGGAGGCTGGTCTCGGAGGTGTAGACGGCAAGCGAGGTCTGTCGGCAGGCGACCCGCAAGACCGTATCACGGGCAAAGAGCACCGAAATTCCGCGGCAAATCCGCCATCCCACTGATGATACGCAAGATTTCCGCTTCACACCGGGCAAAGCCGTGTTAAGCCACGGACAGGACAGATGAAATGGTATCCGCATGAGCACTGCCGGCCTGACGGGCGAAGGACGCCGCTTCCTGTTTCTTCAGGGGCCGCACGGGCCGTGGTTCCACCGGCTCGGCCGGATGCTGCGCGCGGCGGGGGCCGAGGTCTGGCGCGTGGGCTTCAACCGGGGCGACCGCGTCTTCTGGCCTGACCGGGCAAGCTACATTCCCTATCGCGGTCTTCCCGACCTCTGGCCGGAAACCTGTGCGGATCTGCTGCGGGAAAAGGCGATCACCGACATCGTGCTTTACGGCGACACGCGGCCCGCCCATGCCCATGCCGTGCGCCTTGCCCGCGCGGCCGGGATCACGGTCCATGTCTTCGAGGAAGGCTATCTCCGTCCGCATTGGGTGACCTATGAGCGCGGCGGCTCGAACGGGCATTCCCGGCTGACCTCGCTCACGCTGCCCGAGATGCAGGCGGCGCTGGCGCATTCCGACATGGACCTGCCCGACGCCCCCGCACACTGGGGCGACATGCGCGCGCATATGTTCTACGGCGCGCTTTATCACTGGTTCGTGCTGACCGGGGGCCGGGATTATCCGGCCTACCGGCCGCACCGCACATTGACCGTGCTGCAGGAATTCCGGCTCTATTGCCGGCGCTTTGCCTTGCTGCCGGTCCATGCGCTAGAGCGGATGGCGGCCACGCTGCGCATCCGCCGCGGCGGCTTTCCCTATCATCTGGTGCTGCTGCAACTGGAACATGACAGCAGCTTCCAGATGCATTCGCCCTTCTCCACCATGACCGAATTCCTGCAGGTGGTGGTCGAAGGCTTCGCCCGAGGCGCCGCACCGCATCACCACCTGGTGTTCAAGGCACATCCGCTGGAGGATGGCAGGGTGCCGGTCGCCCACGAGATCCGCCGCCTCGCCCGCCAGCACGGCGTGGAAAGCCGGGTGCATTTCGTGCGCGGCGGCAAGCTCGCGCCGCTCCTGAACCATGCCCGCAGCGCGGTCACGGTAAACTCCACAGCCGGGCAGCAGGTGCTCTGGCGCGGCCTGCCGCTCAAGACCTTCGGCGCGGCGGTCTATGCCAAGCCCGAATTCGTCTCGTCGCAGGCCCTGCCGGATTTCTTCCGCCAGCCCACCCGCCCCGACAGCCGCGCCTATCGCGACTACCGCCACTACCTGCTGGAAACCAGCCAGATCCCGGGCGGCTTCTATTCGGCGCGCGGGCGGCGCGCCTTGCTGCGACAGGTGGTCGACATGATGCTGGCGAAAGAGGATCCCTATGACGCGCTGACCTCCGGCAACGCGGCACCACGGCAACAGTTGCGTCTGGTGAATTGATACGCGCAAGCAGGGCTGGCATTTCCCGTCGATTTCTGTAGCTTTGCTCGAAAATCCCGAGGCAAATCCTCCAAAAGGAGCCCGAGCAGTGACGTCCTATACTTCCAGAGGCGCCAGATTTCTGGTCCTGTCGGCCCTTGTCGCGGTGGTTGCGGCCTGTGGCCTGCCCCGATCCGGCCCCAACAAACGCGAGATTTTCGCCGGCTCCGTGCTCAAGAAGGGTGACGCCTTCGTGGTGACGGTGAACAGCCGGGTCACCCGCGCAACCTCCGTGATGCCGGCCTATGGCTTCAGCGACAGTTTCCGCAATGCCGCCCTCCTCGGCTCGGACACCATAGCGCCCGGCGATGTGTTGGCGCTGCAGATCTTCGAGAACGTCAAGGATGATCCGCTCATGGGCAATACCGGCCAGCGGGTTTCGGCGCTGACCGATGTGCAGGTCGACGGCAAGGGCTATATCTTCATTCCCTATGTCGGGCGCGTCAAGGCCGCCGGCCAGTCCCCCGAAGAGTTGCGCCAGATCATCACCAGCAAGCTCGATACCCAGACGCCGGATCCGCAGATCACCGTGACGCGGGCGGCGGGCAACGGGCAGACCGTCACCATCGCCGGTATGGCCGGTGCGCAGGGTATCTATCCGATCGAACGGCCGACACGCACGCTCTCGTCGATGATCGCCCAGGCCGGCGGCTCCGCCCTCGAACCCGCGGTCGCCGTGGTGCGGGTCACGCGGGGGGGGCGGACCGGCAAGGTCTGGCTGCAGGATCTCTACGAGAATCCGGCGCTCGACATCGCGTTGCGTGGCGGCGACCAGATCGTGATCGAGCGCGACCAACGCGCCTTCACCGCGCTTGGCGCCACGGGGGGGCAAAGCCTTGTGCCGTTCGAGAGCCAGACGCTCTCCGCCATCGAGGCCATCGCGCAGGTGGGCGGACTTTCAACCTCGCTGGCCGACCCTACCGGGGTCTTCGTCTTCCGCAACGAGCCGGCAGAGATCGCCAATTCCGTTCTGGGCCGCAAGGATCTGCGCGGCGATCAGCGCATGGTCTATGTGCTCGACCTCACGCAGCCGACCGGCATGTTCGAGGCGCGCGACTTCCTGATCCGTGACGGCGATACGCTTTATGTGACCGAAGCGCCGTTCACGCAATGGAGCAAGACCCTCAGCGCCATTACCGGCACGGCGGGGGCGGCGAATTCGCTGGCTGCCACCGCCGCCTCGGCCGGCGGCGGCGGCACGGCGAAGTGACGCTGCAAGACGAAACCGAGGCCGCCGGGGAGATCCCCCGGCGGCTTTTCTTTTACAATGCCGGCTTTCTGCGCCAGCCGCGGCTGCGCCGCATCCTGGCTCTCGCCGGGCATGAACTGCGCCTCGGCCTGCCGGGGCCGCGGGATGGTGTGGCGGTCTGGGGCCACTCTCCCCATGCCTGGCGTGGCGAGGCGGTGGCGGCACGGCGCTGCGCTGCGCTGGTGCGGATCGAGGATGCGTTCCTGCGCTCGCTCCGCCCCGGGCGGGCGGGCGATGCACCGCTCGGGCTGCTGCTCGACGGAACGGGGGTGCATTTTGACGCCAGCCGGCCGTCGCGGCTGGAAGCTCTGCTCCGCCACCATCCGCTCGACGATGCGGAGCTGCTGCGCCGGGCGCGCGAGGGCATGGCGCGAATCCGCGCGTTGCATCTGTCGAAATACAACCTTCACGACCCCGCCCTGCCGCCACCACCACCCGGCTATGTGCTGGTGATCGACCAGACCCGGGGCGACGCTTCGATCCGCCATGCCGGCGCCTCCGCCGCCTCATTCCGCACAATGCTGGAGCAGGCGAAGGCCGAACATCCTGCCACCCGCATCGTGATCAGGACGCATCCGGAAACCCGGCTTGGCCTGCGACATGGCCATTTCGGGCCGCGCGATTGCGACGGCCTGGTGTCGCTTTGTTCGGATCCGGTCTCGCCCCATGATCTGCTGGACGGGGCGGTGGCGGTCTATACCGTCTCCTCGACGCTGGGGATGGAGGCGATCTGGGCCGGGCACCGGCCGCATGTGCTGGGCCAACCCTTCTATGCCGGCTGGGGTCTGACCCGCGATGCGGCGCCCCTGAAGCGGCGGGGGCGGACCCTCTCCGCCCCGCAACTTTTCGCCGCGGCAATGATCCTCGCCCCCATCTGGTATGACCCCTGCCGCGACCGGCTCTGCCGTTTCGAGGAGGTGGTGGATCAGTTGGAAGCCGAGACCCGCGCCTGGCGCGAGGACCGCCACGGCCATATCGCCGCCGGGATGCGGCTGTGGAAGCGCCGCCCCCTGCAGGCGGTGTTCGGGCGCATCAAGCCGCTGCGTTTCTGCGACCCGCCCGCGCGCGCTGCAGCACTGGCCAGCCGCACCGGGCGGGGCCTTCTGATCTGGGCGGGGCGCGACCCCGGGGGGCTTGCGGCACCGGCGATCCGCCGGGTGGAGGACGGCTTCCTGCGCTCGCGCGGGCTCGGCGCCGAACTGGTGCCGCCGCTGAGCCTCGTCACCGATGACCTCGGTATCTACTACGACCCGACGCGGCCGAGCCGGCTCGAACACCTGATCCTTGGCCCGCCGCCGCCCGGCGGGCT
>JAIRJX010000269.1 GCA_031260425.1 Gemmobacter sp. | reverse complement strand
AGAAATATCCTCGGGGGGTGAATTGAGCCGAAGGCTCAAGAGGGGGGCAGACAGCCCCCCTTCGTCCTTCGCGGCCAACCACGCCGATCAGGCAGACGCCCCCGCTACTCCGCAGCTTTTGCCGCCTCGATCTGCGCGGCCTGCGCCTCGACCAGTTCGACGATATGGTCGATCATCTGTTCGTTCGACAGGCGGTGGCTCTGCTTGCCGGCCATATAGACCATGCCATGGCCGGCGCCGCCGCCGGTGAAGCCGATATCGGTCATCAGCGCCTCGCCCGGCCCGTTCACCACGCAGCCGATGATCGACAGGCTCATCGAGGTGGTGACATGGGCCAGCCGCTCCTCCAGCATTGACACGGTCCGGATCACGTCGAAGCCCTGCCGGGCGCAGGACGGGCAGGAAATGATGGTGACGCCGCGATGGCGCAGCCCGAGCGATTTCAGGATCTCGAAGCCGACCTTCACCTCTTCCACCGGATCGGCGGAAAGGCTGACCCGGATCGTGTCGCCGATCCCCGTCCAGAGCAGGTTACCAAGACCGATGGCCGATTTCACCGTGCCCGGGACAAGGCCGCCCGCCTCGGTGATGCCGAGATGGATCGGCGCATCGGTGGCCTCCGCCAGCGCCTGATAGGCCGCCGCCGCCAGAAACACATCCGACGCCTTCACGCTGATCTTGAATTCGTGGAAGTCGTTGTCCTGCAGCAGCTTGATATGGTCGAGGCTGGAATCGACCATCGCCTCCGGGCAGGGCTCGCCGTATTTCTCCAGCAGATGCCGTTCCAGCGAGCCGGCATTGACGCCGATGCGGATCGAACAGCCGTGGTCCTTCGCAGCCTTCACCACCTCGCGCACCCGCGCCGCATCGCCGATATTGCCGGGATTGATGCGCAGGCAGGCGGCGCCGGCCTCGGCGGCCTCGATGGCGCGCTTGTAGTGGAAATGGATATCGGCGACGATCGGCACCGGGCTTTGCGCCACGATCTCGCGCAGAGCGAGCGTGCTTTCCACATCAGGGGTGGAGACGCGCACAATATCGGCCCCGGCGGCAGCGGCGCGGCTCACCTGCTCGAGGGTGGCCTTCACGTCCGAGGTCAGGGTGTTGGTCATGGTCTGCACCGAAATCGGCGCATCCCCTCCCACCAGCACATTGCCCACGCGGATCTGGCGCGACCTGCGCCGGCCGATGCTGCGCCAGGGGCGGAGGGTGTCGTGGCTCATCTTCTGGGTCCTTCGCGGAATGCGCCTCCCGGATAAAACATATGCGCTGCGTCCCGGCAATAGCGGGGCGGTTCCGCATTCCCCCATGGCTCGTCCGGCCTCCTCGGAAAGTAAAAGCCTTCGTCTCCGTGCGGCAGCGGCGGGTGCCGGGGCAATGGCGAACGGCACCGCAAACCGTGCCGTTGTTCCGCGGACAAATTGCATGAAGGTATGCCGCAGCGGCTGTCCGCCCCCACCGGACCTGCGGCCCATTCACCACTGACAACCCTCCACTGGATGGAGTTCCGGGCGCGGCTCATCCCCGAGGATATCTTCGAGCGGTTGAATGAGAAAAGGCGGCGCGCCCGAGCCGATCCGGCGCAAGCCGGGCGGTGAGAGGGGAGGCTTGCGCGGCCATGGGCCGCGCTCCGCCCGGCAAGGCAGCGGTCAGTCACGCGGCGGCATGGCACCGGAGAGGCCGCGCAACCCGTTCAGGCGGCGGCGCTCGTCATTGGGGTTGACACCGAAGGCTTCGGCATAGTGCCGCGCCATCGGGGTGGAACTGGCATAGCCTACGCTCTGGGCGATCTCGGTGATGGTGTCGGTGGAGTAGAGCACGCGTTGGCGCGCCTTCTTCAGCCGCATCAGCCGGTAATATTTCAGCGGGCTCTGCCCGGTCGCCTGCTTGAAGCAGCGCTCCAGATGGCGTTCGGACAGTTCCACCGCCGACGCGACATCGGCGATCTGCACCGGATCCTCGATATGGTCGGCGAAGATGCGGATCGCGGCGCGGATCGGCTCCGGCAGCATGTCGTCGGTGCCGCCCTGCTTGGCCACCGGCACCTTCTGGCTGGCATCCTCGTCGCGCACGAAGGGATGCTGGAACCAGCAGGCGACCTCGGTCATGGTTTCGCGGCCCAGCCGTTCCTCGATCAGCCGCAGCATCAGGTCGAACACCGAGCCCGCGCCCGAGACGGTATGGCGCCGGCGATCGCGCAGGATCACATTGGGGCTGGCCTCGATCTCGGGGAACTCGGCCTTGAACGCCGCCTCATAACACCAGTGGACCGAGCAGCGGTGCCCTGCCATGAGCCCCGACCGCGCGAGCGGGAAGATGCCACCCGAAAACGCGCCCAGCACGATGCCTGAACGTTCCAGCCAGCGCAATTGCCCATTGGCCTTGCGCGGGTTGTCGAAGCGCGAGGTGGGGCTCGACAGCAACATGAGGTAGTCGAGTTCCCCGGCATCAGTCAGCGCGGCATCGGGGTCGAATCGCACCTCGGCAGACGAGCGCACCGGCGCGCCTGTCTCGCTGACCAGCCGCCAGGCGAACTCCCGCCGGCCCGTGATCTCGTTCGCAGCGCGCAACGGCTCGACCGCCGAAGTCAGGCAGGCCATCGGGAAGCCGTCCATCAACAGGAAGCCCAATCGGGCGGGCACGGTCATCTGCACCATATTGGCCTCATGTTTTCCTTTGAAGTTCCGGGTGTTTCTCTATAGTGAAACCTGTCCGCAGCAGCAGAAGGCCCGACATGAGCGCAGCCCCCGACAGCGCCGATACCGTCACCCGCCTGAAGCCGGCCTTCGAGCAGGATCCGCACCGTATCCGCGAGCTTTCGGAGCGCAATCTCGAGGCCGCGATCGGCCGCGAGGTGCGGGCCTTCCGCCGCCAGCAGGGCATGACGGTGGCCGATCTTGCACAGGTCACCGGCCTCTCGATCGGCATGTTGTCGAAGATCGAGAACGGCATCACCTCGCCCTCGCTCACTACGCTGCAAATCCTCAGCCATGCCTTTTCGACGCCGATCACCAGCTTCTTCCGCCGCTTCGAGGAACGGCGCGAGGTTCAGCATGTCAAGGCCGGCGCCCATATCGAGATCGAGCGGCGCGGCACGCGGGCGGGACATCAATACAACCTGCTGGGCCATATCGGCTCCAATTCCTCCGGCGTCCTGGTGGAACCCTATCTCATCACACTGACCGAGGAATCCGACACATTCCCCACGTTCCAGCATGACGGGGTAGAGCTGCTCTACATGCTGGAAGGCGAAGTGATGTATCGCCATGGCGACCAGCTTTTTCACATGCAGCCGGGCGACAGCCTGTTTTTCGACGCAGACGCCCCCCACGGGCCGGAGGTCTTGCTGAAACTCCCGGCCCGCTATCTTTCGGTGATCTCCTATCCGCAGCCCTGAGGCGACGGCTCACTCGTCCTCAGGCCACCAGCCCGGCGAGGTGGGCTTGCCATCGTCGAATTGCGACAGGTATTCCACCATCAGCGGGCGGTTGCGCAGAAAGCCCTTGTAGGTCGCCAGTTCCTCCGGCAGGTCGCGGATCACCCGGTGCAAGCGGCGCGCCCATTTCGGCTGGGTCACCAGATCCTGGAAGCTGATCATGTAGCAGCGGATCGGAAAGGCGATGGCGTTGGAGCGCGGCAGGCGGAACAGGGTCTGCAGTTCCACCCGCAGATGCTGGCGCCGGCCGATGGTCTCGCGGGTCATCGTGGTCTTGCTCGGGCCCCATTTGTGATAGTTCTCGGGGCTGGTATCGAGCAGCGGATCCACTGTCATCGTCCAGTTGAAGCGCCGCACCGGCGCCCCGTGCTGAAGCTGCAGCAGGAATTTCAGCGCCCGGTCGAACACGCCCATTTCCCGCGCCAGCGGCACCGGAGCGTGCCATTCGTGGAAGTTCATGCCGATGTCGAAATCGACGCTCCAGTCGGCCTGGGTGGTGACCATCCCGGCTTCGATCCAGAGATTGTCGTTGCGCTGGTCCTGAAGCGTGAAATCGCCCTGCGCCTGGCGGGTGATGTATTCCATCGGGCCATAGGGCAGCGTCGATTCGTCGAGGAAGGTGAACTTGTCGTCAATCCCCAGCGGCCGGTTGATCCAGTGCCAGCGGTTGCCATCCTTATGCAACTCGAACCATTGCGGATAGTCGCGGGCGAAGCTTTCCATGATGAGTTCGAGCAGATCCCAGCCCGCCAGCGTCATATGCGGCAGCGACTGGCAGCGCAGCGGATCCTCGGCAAGGACGCGGGCGCGGTCGCGCATCTGGGCCACGTAATGCTCGTCCACATCGAAGGCATGTTCGAAGACCGAACCCTTCCGGCCCGGCACATGCGGTTCCATGTTCACCGAATACATGTAGTCGTCTTCGGGGAACGGGAACGGGAAGCGCTTGATGGCTTGCGGCGAATTCCGATAGGTGAAATCGCCGAAATAAGTCTCGTCATGGAAGTAGTCGTCAAGGCTCATGGCTCTCCCCTCCCCTAGCGTTCGATCACAAGCCGCGCGCCCTTGAAGCGCGAGACACAGGGCATGATATGGCCGCACGCCGCCTTCTGCTCGTCGGTCAGCCAGTGGTCGTGATGCAAAAGCTCCCCCTCGGCGGCAAGCACGCGGGTCTCGCACTGGCCGCAGGCGCCGCCACGGCAGAGATAGGGCGCTTCGACCCCCGCCGCCTCGATCGCCTCCAGCAGCGATTGCGCGGCGCCGACGGAAATGGTGATGCCGCTCACCGCCAGTTCCGCGGTGAAGGGCTGGCCGACCGGCGGCGCCAGGAACTCCTCGGAGTGCAAAGCACCTTTCGGCCAGCCCATGCCCCCCGCCGTGCCGAGAACCCAGGCGATCATCCCCTTCGGCCCGCAGACATAAAGATGCGTGCCGAGCGGCTGGCCCCTCAGCAGGGCCGGCAGATCGATCGCCTGCCCCTCGACATCATAGTAGCGATGCACCCGGTCGCCGTAGCGGGCCGAAAGCTCGGTCATATAGGCGCCAAGCTCGCGGTCGCGCGCGGCGTAATGCAGCTCGAACCGCGCGCCCAAAGCGTTGAGCTGCGCCATCTGGGCGATGAACGGAGTAATGCCGATGCCGCCTGCGATCAGCAGATGCTTCTTCGCCCGCAGGTCCAGCCCGAAAAGGTTGACCGGTGGCGAGATCAGCATCCTCATGCCCGGCTTCACATGGCGATGCATGAAAAGCGAGCCTCCCCGCCCGGTATCGTCACGCCGGACCGAGATCTCGTAGCCCGAACGCTCAGCCGGATCGGACATCAGCGAATAGGCGTTCAGCCGCCTTGTGCCGCCATCGTCCATCTCGACCACGGTATGCGCCCCGCCCGAGAAGCCGGGCATCTCGCCGCCATCCTCGCGCACGAAGCGGAAGCGCTTGATCAGGCTGTTCACCTCCACCACCTCGGTGACGACCACCGGGATTTTCGTCGCCCCCACGCTCATTTGAAACGCTCCACGGCTGGCGGAACCTCACCGGGGTCTTCCGCATCGACGCATACGCCTTGAAAGGCGGCGAGACGGCGCGAGTAATGGTCGCGCACGAAGAGGTTCAGCCCGCAATGACCGCATTGGAAGGGGTCGGTCCGCACATGCTCGGTGATGCCCTTGCAATGCACGCATTGCACCCGCCGCACCAGAGAGCCGCGATGTTCGGTCTGCACCGCGTCATGCGGCAGGCCGGCCTCCATCGCGTCGCGCTGCACCTGGCCCATCAGCCCTTCGGTGCCGGTCACATAGACCTGCAGCCCCATATGCGCGTCGCCCAGCACCTTCACGATGCGCTGGCGGCCGGCGGCATAGCTTGGCACCCGGCTGAATTGCGCGGGCTTCACCGCCTCAAGCTCGGCCGTCATATCGGTGCCGTTTGCGCCCGGCATATAGATGACCCGGGCGGTTTCCAGCAGTTCGGGGGCCTGCGCGAACAGGGCCAGCACGGCCTCGCCCCCCTCTCCGTCGGCCACGATCAGATGGGCCAGCCCTGGGCGCGGCTCCAGCACTCCATAGCGCGGGCGTGACCGCATGGTGGTATCGAATTGCGTCTGCATGACGTGTGTCTCTCTCGCTTTGCGACTGCCGATTCCAGCCGATCCGCATCCGCCTGGCGCTGTCCGCGCGACCGCCAGTGGATGCCCGGGCCGGAACTCTGCCGCATCTGCTCTCCTCCCGGCGAAAACCGCCGGGTGCGACCGAAGGGCAGGCGGCGCGAAGCCCCCTGCCCCTCATGGCTCAGCCCTTGGCCGTGCGGCGCTTCTTCTCGGGATCGTGGAACGGCATCGAATGGGTGGAGGCGGCAATCTCGCCATGGGTGGCGCAATTCACCGTAAGCCGCGTGCCCTCGTTGGCGCAATCCACCGGCAGACGGGCGATCGCCACCGTCCAGTTGTTGAGCGGCGAATGCATCGCCTGCGTCACCACGCCGACCTGCTTGCCCCCACGCATGACCGGCGCGCCATTGCCCGGCACCTTGTCGCCATCAAGCTTCAGACCCCAGATCCTGAAGCGCTCCCGGCCCTTCAGCCGGTAATGCTCGTCCGCGCCGCGGAAGCCGGTCTTGCCGGGACTGACCGTGAAGTCGAGCCCAAGCTCCCAGAGCGTGTCGCCGCCCGGCTGATCGTCGAACGGATAAAGCTCGGAATTGTCATAGGGGAAGAACAGCAGATAGCTTTCGACCCGCAGCAGATCGAGCGTGGTGAAGCGGCAGGGAATGATGCCCATCTCCTTGCCTTCGTCCAGGATACGGTCCCAGATCATCGGCGCATCCTGGCCGCGCACGAAAAGCTCATAGCCGCGCTCGCCGGTATAGCCGGTGCGCGAGATCATCGCCGGCTTGCCGAAAAGCGAGGTCTGCATATGGTTGAAATAGGCCAGATCGCGGATACCCGGCACATGCTTGGCAAGGAAATCCACTGCCGCCGGCCCCTGCAGCGACAGGTCGTGCAGATTGTCGTCGAATCGAAGCGCCACGTCGCGACCTTGCACATACATCGAAAGCTGCTCGTGCCCGGCGCCGGCGCCATGCACCACCATGAAGGCGTTCGGGCCGGTGCGGTAGATCACGCAGTCATCCACGAACTTGCCGCCATCGCTGAGCATGCAGGCATAGACCGAGCGGCCCGGCATGAGCTTCTCGACATTGCGGGTGGTGGCGCGTTCGATCACATGGCTGGCGGCGGGACCGGTAAGGTGCACCTTCTTCAGACCCGAGACGTCCATCAGCCCGGCCTTGGTGCGAATCGCCATGTATTCGGCGTCCGGATCGCCGTCATAGGACCAGGCGGTGCCCATGCCGCTCCAGTCTTCCAGGTGCGAGCCGAGCGCGCGGTGCCGGTCTGCCAGCGTCGAGAACCGCCAGGAATTGGTCATCATCTTCTCCCTATGGAATGCAGGTCTTTTCCTGAGTGTGAAACCGACTCGCCCGCAAATCAACAATCTTGTGCAAAAAAATTTCCTGTCAGAGAACTTTTCTGTCGGATGCCCCGGAATTCGTCGGTTTCGCACGTGTCAAATGCGTAGCGGCGGAGCCGAAGCCCCGCCGCCCGCCTTTCATTTCCGCCACCTATTCGGGCAGTTGGAAGAACCAGTTCGCCCAGAGCACCACGGCCACCCCGGCAATCAGCGTGACATAGGGCAGGATCCCCGCCCGGCGCGGCCCCATGTCGCCATGATCCGACAAGCCCAGATCCTCCATCGCCTCTTTCGGGAAATGGCCCTTGTCCTGAATATAGTGGCGATAGCAGAACACCGGCAGGATGAAGGCGGCGAAGATCCAGCCCGACCACAGCGCGTTGGAATAGCCCCAGACCTTGGCTCCGGCGCCAAGGAACAGCGCGTTCACGAAGGCAAGACAGGTGTTGAACCCGATCAGCAGCGACGGCGCCTTCCACGGGCGGTCCAGATGCGGGCTGTCGACACGGTGGATCCAGCCGGCATTCAGGTTCAGGAAGTTGAACGTGATATAGCCGACATTCGACACCGCAAGAACGTAAAAGTAGCCGTCGGCATCCGAGGCCAGCGCCAGCAGGAACACGTTGAAGGCAAGGTCGGTCCACATCGCGTTGGTCGGCGCGCCATGATCGTTCACCTTGCTCAGATAGCGCGGCAGCCAGCCATCGCGCGAGCCTTGGTAGAGCGTGCGCGACGACCCCGCCATCGCCGTCATGATCGCAAGGAACAGCGCAAGGATCATCAGGATCACGAAGATCTGGGTGATGATCGGCCCGCCGCCGACCATGCCGCCCAGTGCCTCGCCGATGCCGGTCCCGTCGACGATCCCCGGTGCCAGCATGCCGCTGGTGCCCAGCACACCCTGGAAGGCAAAGGGAATCATGAAGAAAAAGATGATGCAAAGCAGGCCGGAATAGAAGATCGCGCGGAAGGTGTCGGTCTTCGGATTCTTGAACTCGGCCGTGTAGCAGACGGCGGTCTCGAAGCCGTAGGTCGACCATGCAGCGATATACATGGCACCGAGGAACAGCGTCCAGCCGCCAAGATCCCATGCGCCGTCCGCGCCGGAATAGGCGGCGGTGGGGGGCACGATGTTGGTGACGTTCATGCTGTTGATCGAACCGGTCAGAATCGGAACGAGGCCGACCAGCAGAAGCGGGATCAGCACGACCAGCGCCATGTATTTCTGCGATTTCGCCGTGGAGGCGATGCCGCGGTGCTGAATGGCGAAGATGACGAGCATCAACGCCACGCCGATCACGAAGGTAGAGTTGAAGTGCAGCGTGCCGAGGCCCGGCACGTAGAGGGTCAGCGCCTCCCAGTTGCGGATGAACGGGGTCAGCGCGGCCACGGCATCCTCTGCGGTCTTGCCCGGATTCGCCGTGATCCAGTCCAGCACCGCCTGGCTGTCCGTCAGGGGAATCGGGAACAGCGCATTCAGGATATAGCCCGCAGCGATAGCACAGCCGAGCGACAGCACCGGTGTCCAGGCAAACCAGTTGCACCAGACCGAAAGCGGCGCGATCAGCTTGGAATAGCGCAGCCAGGCCGTCGCCCCGTAGACCGAGGTGCCGCCCGACTTGTTGCCGAACATGCCTGCCATCTCGGCATAGGTGAAGCTTTGTAGAAAGCCCATCATCATCGAGATCATCCAGACGACGAAGGCCGCCTTGCCCGCCACACCGGCGATACCGCCGATCGAGAACAGCACCAGAGGCGGCACCCCTGCCGCCACCCAGAACGCGCCTCGCCAATCCAGAGCCCGGACAAGCCTGCCCGAGCCGTTCTCCTGAGTCATGAGAAGTCTCCCTGTTCCCTGTTGCGCATCCGGTCGCGGCTTGGATCGCCTGTTCTCGTAGGCCGGACGCTGATCCTTTAGGTCCTGTGTGGCCGGCCCTGATGCCGGTCACACGCTGCTTCGGTCTCCTGTCAGTCGGCACACGAAACGTGCCCCTTCAATTATCAGACTGCATCAGATTGTCGCAGAGGAGCGGGAAGGCAAAGCATTTTTTTCCTGCGAGGAATATAAATTGCAAAAATACTTGGAAACCCGGGGCCCGGTGGCCCCAAAGCCCCGTCCCCGCCCGGCCATTCGACGGGTGAGGCAGGCCGAGGCATCGCTTGCCGCATGAGGCTGGTTCTCGAATCGTATGCGCCTCCACTTGTCGGAAACCGAGATTCGCCCGGCCTGCGGAAAGGCCGTGAAACTCACGATGAGGGTGCACCGGAAGCGCCGCCACGATGGGCGCGATGAGGCCAGGCCCGGGCACTATGCCCCGCACGAGGCGGGCCACCGATTGCGGTCCGCACTTGATGGCTCAACCACGCCCATGATCGATCCCCGCGCAGATACCCGCCCGGGGCGGTCGGGCGCTGCCCGGCGGCGCTGTGCGCCTTGTTCCGGGCAGGGGGTGCTGAGCGCAAGCATCACAAGAGCGCGCCGAGCTCACAGCCCCGGTCGGCAATCCTGAATGTCGATCCTGCCCGGCAACGTGAAGTCGGCCTCCCCGAGGGGCCAGATGCGCCACGTTAGCGTTATCAGCCCGTCCTGGGTTCCTCAGGCCCCGGGGGCTCGGCTTCACCATGGCATGAAACATGAATGACATGTCGAAAACCGGCAAATCGACATGCCATTTACGCCCAATATTCCCCACCATGAAATTTTTTTTCTTACCAGTTGACCGAACGAAAAATCCGGTGCTAGCGTATCCCCAATCGGTTTCACGAAGGAGTCGAACCCATGTGCGGTATCGTCGGATTGTTCCTGAAGGACCCCAAGCTTGAGCCGCGGCTCGGTGAACTTCTCACGGACATGCTCATCACCATGACGGATCGCGGCCCCGACAGTGCCGGGATCGCGATCTATTCGCGTGGCAAGGACGGCCACGCCAAGCTCACCATCCAGTCGGCCACGCCCGAGGCGGATTTCACCGGCCTTGCCGAAAAGCTCGGCAAGGCGGTCGGCGCGAAGATCACGCTGGCGCGGAAGGATACCCATGCGGTGCTCGACCTGCCGGATGACAAGCTGGAAGCGGCGCGCGAGGCGCTGCGCAGCATCGCCCCGCAGATCAAGGTGATGAGCGCCGGCGAAGGCATCGAGATCTACAAGGAGGTCGGCCTGCCCAAGGACGTGGCCGCTCGCTTCGACGTGGCACACATGTCCGGCACCCACGGCATCGGCCATACGAGGATGGCGACCGAATCCGCCGTCACCACCATGGGGGCCCACCCGTTCTCGACCGGCGCGGATCAATGCCTCGTGCATAACGGGTCACTGTCGAACCATAACGGCCTGCGCCGCGAGCTGATCCGCCTCGGCAAGACCTTCGAGACCCAGAACGACACCGAAGTCGCTGCCGCCTATGTCAGCCGCAAGCTGGAAGAGGGGCAGAACCTCGGCGAGGCGCTGGAATCGGGGCTGGAGGATCTGGACGGCTTCTACACTTTCGTCGTCGGCACCAGGGATGGCTTCGGCGTGGTGCGGGATCC
The DNA here is from genome assembly GCA_031260425.1 of Gemmobacter sp. Taxonomy (GTDB): domain Bacteria; phylum Pseudomonadota; class Alphaproteobacteria; order Rhodobacterales; family Rhodobacteraceae; genus Gemmobacter. The sequence goes on along the minus strand of JAIRJX010000269.1, from coordinate 8,149 downwards.
GATCGCCTGCAAGCCCGCCGTCATGGCCGAAACCGACCAATACGTCGCCTTCGGCTCGGAATATCGCGCACTGGTGAACCTGCCGGGCATCGACAATGCCCGCGTCTGGGAGCCGGAGCCCGCCACCGTCTACTTCTGGGAACGCTGAACATGCAGACTTTCGACCTCGGCGCGCACGGCCTGCGCGAGCTGAACCGGACGCTTCACGAGCTGAACGGCAGCACCAACCAGACCGCCTGGGAGATCGTGAACCCGAAAGGGGCGCACGCCATCGCCGTAGGCCTTGATGCCCCCCTTGACGTGACGGTGCGCGGCTCGACCGGCTACTACTGCGCCGGCATGAACAAGCAGGCGACCGTGCGCGTGAAGGGCTCGGTCGGCCCAGGTGTGGCCGAGAACATGATGTCGGGCGCCGTCATCGTGGATGGCGACGCCTCGCAATATGCCGGGGCGACCGGGCGCGGCGGCCTGCTGGTCATCAAGGGCAACGCGGCCTCGCGCTGCGGCATCTCGATGAAGGGCATCGATATCGTGGTGCATGGCAATATCGGCCACATGTCCTGCTTCATGGCGCAGTCGGGCAATATCGTGGTGCTGGGCGACGCCGGCGATGCGCTGGGTGATTCGCTCTATGAGGCGCGGCTTTTCGTGCGTGGCACGGTGAAATCTCTGGGTGCCGATTGCATCGAAAAAGAAATGCGGCCGGAACATTACGAGCTGCTCGCCGACCTGCTGAAGCGTGGTGAGGCCGATCATCTGGCCAAGCCCGAGGAGTTCAAGCGCTACGGTTCCGCCCGCAAGCTCTACAATTTCAACATCGACAACGCGTCGGCCTACTGAGGCAGAAGAATGAGCGATTTTCCCCATACCCCGCCCCGCTTCTCGGCCACCTTCACGCCGGCGGTGAATGCCGAGATCCGCCGTGCCGCCGCCTCCGGCATCTATGACATCCGCGGCGCGGGCACCAAGCGCCACCTGCCGCATTTCGACGATCTGCTGTTCCTTGGCGCCTCGATCAGCCGCTATCCGCTGGAAGGCTACCGCGAGAAATGCGCAACCGATGTATGGCTTGGCACCCGCTTCGCCAAGAAGCCGATCCATCTCGACATCCCGGTCACCATCGCCGGCATGAGCTTCGGTGCGCTTTCGGGCCCGGCGAAAGAGGCGTTGGGACGCGGCGCATCGGCGGCAGGCACCTCGACCACCACCGGCGACGGCGGCATGACCGAGGAAGAGCGTGGCCATTCCAAGACGCTGGTCTACCAGTATCTGCCCTCGCGCTATGGCATGAACCCCGATGACCTGCGCCGCGCCGACGCGATCGAGGTCGTGGTGGGCCAGGGCGCCAAGCCCGGCGGCGGCGGTATGCTGCTTGGCCAGAAGATCTCGGACCGCGTGGCGATGATGCGCAATCTTCCCAAGGGGATCGACCAGCGCTCGGCCTGCCGTCACCCCGACTGGACCGGCCCCGACGATCTGGAGATCAAGATCCTTGAAATCCGCGAGATCACCGATTGGGAAAAGCCGATCTATGTGAAGGTCGGCGGCGCGCGTCCCTATTACGACACCGCCCTTGCGGTGAAGGCCGGGGCCGACGTGGTGGTGCTCGACGGGATGCAGGGCGGCACCGCCGCCACGCAGGACGTGTTCATCGAACATGTGGGCATGCCAATCCTCGCCTGTATTCCGCTTGCGGTGAAGGCGCTTCAGGATCTCGGGATGCATCGCAAGGTGCAACTGATCGTCTCGGGCGGCATCCGCACGGGCGCCGATGTGGCCAAGGCCATGGCGCTTGGCGCCGACGCGGTGGCGATCGGCACTGCGGCTCTGGTCGCACTCGGCGACAACGACCCGGCGCTGGAGGCCGAGTATCAGAAGATCGGCACCACCGCAGGCGCCTATGACGACTGGCACGAGGGCAAGGATCCCGCTGGCATCACTACGCAGGACCCGGAGCTTTTCAACCGCTTCGACCCGGTTCTGGGCGGCCGGCGCCTGTCGAACTACCTGAAGGTGATGACGCTGGAAGCGCAGACTATCGCCCGTGCCTGTGGCAAGAATCACCTGCACAACCTCGAACCCGAGGATCTGTGCTCGCTGACCATCGAGGCCGCTGCCATGGCGGGCGTTCCGCTGGCCGGGACCAGCTGGATCCCCGGGCGCAACGGCGGTTTCTGAGACAACCAAAAAACGACAGGGAGCAATATAAATGTCGAATGACCTTGCCAAATGGGCCAAGGACAGGGGCGTCAAGTATTTCCTGGTGTCCTTTACCGACCTGGTCGGGTTCCAGCGCGCGAAGCTGGTTCCCGCCCAGTCGATCGGTGACGTGACCAAGAACGGAGCCGGCTTCGCGGGCTTCGCCGCAGGTTTTATCGTGCCTCCGTCCACGCCCGACATGCTGGGAACCCCTGACGCGGATACCGTGATCCAGCTTCCGTGGAAACCCGAGGTCGCCTGGCTTGCCTCCAACTGCTCGATCGACGGCAAGTCGCTCGAGCAGGCGCCGCGCAACATCCTGGTCCGGCTGGTCGAGGAAGCCGCCAAGGACGGGCTGCGCATCAAGACCGGGGTCGAGCCGGAATTCTTCTTCCTGTCGCCGGACGGCCACAAGATCGCCGACCCGCTCGATGTGTCGAAAAAACCCTGCTACGATCAGCAGGCCATCATGCGCCGCTATGATGTGATCGCCGAAGTCTGCGACTATATGCTTGATCTCGGCTGGGGTCCGTATCAGAGCGACCACGAGGACGCGAACGGCCAGTTCGAGATGAACTGGAAGTTCGACGACGCGCTGAAGACCGCCGACAAGCTGGCCTTCTTCAAGTTCATGATGCGCTCGGTCGCCGAAAAGCACGGGCTGCGCGTTACCTTCATGGCGAAGCCCTTCATCGACCTCACCGGCTCCGGGCTCCATGCCCATGTCTCGGGCTGGAGCCTCGACGGCAAGACCAATACCTTCGCCGATGAGAGCCGCGAGCTGGGCCTGTCGCAGCAGGGCCGCAATTTCCTCGCCGGTGTGATGAAGCACGCCCCGGGTTCGACCGCGATCCAGAACCCGACGGTGAACAGCTACAAGCGCCTCAACGCGCCCACCACCGCCTCCGGCGCGACCTGGGCACCGAGCAAGGTCACCTGGTCAGGCGACAACCGCACCCATTACGTGCGCGTTCCCGGCGGCCGGATGGAGCTCCGCTCGCCGGATTCCTCGAACCCCTACCTGCTCCATGCGGTGATCATTGCCGCCGGTCTTGACGGGGTCCGCAACAAGCTGGAACCGGCCGACCCGCTTTACATCAACATGGCGGTCGAAGGCCATACGGTGAAGGACGCGACGCGCCTGCCGCTGAACCTGCTTGACGCGCTGCGCGCCTATGAAGCGGACAGCACGCTGCGCGGAATGCTGGGCGAGGATTTCTCGGAAGCCTATCTCGCGCTGAAGCACAAGGAATGGCACAGCTACGTCTCGCATATGTCATCGTGGGAAATCGACAACTACGTCGATGTCTGAATGACGCGCGAACAAAGAAGGCCCCGCTTCACGGCGGGGCCTTTGTCTTTCGGAGCACGGCCCCCCTGTGAGGAAGAGGCGATGCCTTACCCTCGTGTGAGCCGCCCCCGGAGCAAGGGGCGGAACGCCTCACCGGACAGAGCCCGCCTGGGAGCGGGTGTTGCACTCTGTCGTGTGGGGGCGGATATGAAACCCTGTGTGGTGAGCCCTGTCCCCTGCCCGGGACAAGACGCGCAGCGCCGTCGGGCAGCGCCCGACCGCCCCCCGGACGGGCGCTTCGGTGACGTTTGCGCAGGGATCGGGCATAGGCGTGATTGCGCTATAAAAGTGGCGACCACAATCCTGGCAGGGCCCTCCCGCGGTCGGGCACTGCCCTCTGCAGCTTTGGTGGCCACGGGAGCTTCGGAGGAATGCCTGTCTCCCCCTTCCGCATTACCCCTCGGCCAGCCGGCTGACCACCACGGTCACCTCGGGCTTCCTGCCGATCTCCTCGACCGCGGCCTGCCGCACCAGGCGGCGCAGCGCCTCGTCGAGCTTGTCATCGTCGCGCATCACCTTGGCCGGCGCGCTTTCGAGGAAGCGGGTCAACTCGCCCTCCATCACTTCGGCCAGCCCCCGCCCGCGCTTGCCGGCCTCCGGCAGACCCATGATTTCCACCCAGGCCTCGCCCAGCGGATCATCGGCCTCGTCAAGGATGACATTCACCATGACATGCCCGTTCAGAGCCATGCGGATCCGGTCGCGGATGACCCCGTCCGTGGCACCGATCAGCACCGAACCGTCGAGGTAAAGCCGCCCGGATTCGATATATTCCGCGATCACCGGCACCTCGTCGGTCAGATCAAGCATCATGCCGTTGCTCGCCACCTCACCCGCGATGCCGCGCGTCTGGCCCAGCCTCACATGCTCACGCAGGTGGCGATGCTCACCATGCATCGGCACCAGCATTTTCGGCCGGATGATCTCATGCATCAGCTCCAGATCAGGGCGGTTGGCATGACCCGAAACGTGGTAACGCCCACCGGTATCGTCCACCACGTCAACGCCCATCTCGGAAAAGGCGTTCATGATGCGCAGCACCTCGCGCTCGTTGCCCGGAATGGTTTTAGAGGAGAACAGGAACAGATCGCCCTCCTTCAGTTCCAGCCCGAGATATTTGCCGCGCGACAGTTGCGCGGTGGCGGCCCGACGCTCGCCCTGGCTGCCGGTCACGATCAGCATCAGATTCTGGCGCGAGACCTCCGCCGCCTGTTCCGAGGGGATCACCGGTGGAAAGCCGGTCAGCACGCCAGTCTCGCCCGCCACTTTCACCATGCGCTGCATCGCCCGGCCCAGGAGGCAGACCGAACGGCCCGCCGCCCGCCCCGCCTCGGCCAGCGTCTTCAGCCGCGCCACGTTGGAGGCAAAGGTCGTCGCCACCACCAGCCCGCCGGCACTGGCGATCAACTCCCGGACCGGGTCGGCCAGCGACGCCTCGGACCGGCCCGGCAGCGGCGAGAATACGTTGGTGGAATCGCACATCAGCGCCTTGACCGGCGCCTCCGCCGCGATCTCGCGAAACAGCGCCTCGTCCCAGGCCTCGCCCACCACCGGGGTCGGATCCAGCTTGAAATCGCCGGAATGCAGCACCCGACCCGCCGGTGTGTCGATGATCAGCGCGGAGCTTTCGGGGATCGAATGTGCCAGCGGCACGAATTGCACCCGGAACGGCCCGGCCTCGATCACCGCAGGCCGCGCCTCGACGGTGTGGATCACGTCCTGCGGATGGCCCTGTTCCTCGAATTTCAGTCGACCGATGGCGGCGGTGAACTTGCGCGCATAAACCCGCTTGCGCAGCTTCGGCCAGAGATGGCCAAGTGCGCCGATATGGTCCTCATGCGCATGGGTGATGAAGATCGCCTCGATCCGCTCTGCCCGCTCTTCCAGCCAGGCCACATCCGGCATGATCAGATCGACGCCCGGTGTGCTGCCCATATCGCCAAAGGTCACACCCAGATCGACCACGATCAGCCGTTCGCGATCCTCCGGCCCATAGCCGTAGACGAAGCAGTTCATGCCGATCTCACCGGCACCGCCAAGGGGAAGGTAGATCAGGCGGTTCGCACTCATTCGGTTTCCAATTCCTTGTTGTATCGGTGGATGAGGACGAGACCATGCATGGTCAGGTCATCCTCCACGAAGTCGAATATGCCGGTATCCTGCCGAAACAACAGCGCAAGGCCCCCGGTGGCAATGACCTTCATCGGGCGGTCGCGCTCAGCCCGGATCTGCCGCACGAGACCTTCGACAAGGCCGATATAGCCCCAATACACGCCGGACTGCATACAGGCCACCGTATTCGTGCCGATGGCCTGGGCAGGGCGGCTCACATCGACATGCGGCAGCGCCGCCGCTGCGGTGTGCAGCGCCTCCAGGCTCAGGTTCACGCCGGGCGCGATGACGCCACCGATATAGGCGCCATCGGTATCCACCACATCAAAGGTTGTCGCGGTGCCGAAATCCACCACGATCAGGTCGCCGCCATGACGATCAAAGCTGCCCACGGTATTGACCAGCCGGTCGGGACCGACCGTGGTGCCCTGATCGACGCGCGGGCAGACCGGCAATTCGCAGCCGGGCTTGCCCACCACATAAGGCCGGCAGTCGAAATACCGGTTGCAGAGCACCCGCAGATTGAACACCACGCGCGGCACGGTGGAGGAGATGATGGCCTCCGATATCGTCACATCGAGCTTCTTCAGCGTCATCAGCGTCTGCAGCCAGACGTAATATTCGTCAGCCGTGCGCCGGTGATCGGTGGCGATGCGCCAGGTGGCGAGGAAATCCGCGCCATCCCAGATCGAGAAGACGGTGTTGGTGTTGCCGCAATCTATGGCAAGCAGCATGGCCGGTCCTTTCAGAAGAAGACCTCGGCAGCCGGGATCGCCTCCCGCCAGCCGTCGATGATGAGGACCAGCGCGCCGGTCTCGTCAATGGTTTCGAACCGGCCGCGGCGTTCGGTCCGGCCGGTGCGCGCACGGATCGGCTCGCCCAGTCGGGCGGCGCGGGCCAGCCAGGCGGCGCGCAGGGGGGCGAAACCCTCGGCGGCGAAGACGGCCTCCCTTCGGGCGAAGGCGTCGGCAAGGTGCAGCAGGAACCGCTCCGGCGTCACCCGCAGCCCGGTTTCGCCCAGAAGGCTCACCGGAGGCACCGCGCCCGACTCTATCGCCCCGGCAGGCGGGCATGCAATCAGGTTCACGCCGATGCCGATGACCAGATGGCTCACCCCCCGCCCCGCGCTGGTGCTTTCCAGCAGGATACCTGCCATCTTGCCACCGTTGCAGAGCACATCGTTCGGCCATTTCAGCGCGAAAGCCTGCGGCAGGCCAGTCAGCCCGACACAGGCGTCATGCAGCGCAAGTGCTGCGGTGAAGCTGCGCAACGCCATCTGATCGGGCCGGCCTTCGGGATGCAGGATCAGGCTGGCGTGGAAATTGCCGCGCGGGCTGACCCAGGGCCGGCCGCGCCGGCCACGCCCCGCCGTCTGCTCCGCCGCCATGACCCAGGCTGGACTCGCAAGGCCCGGTGCAAGGGAGGACGCATATGCATTGGTGCTGTCGACGATGTCAACGACGTGGCGCGCCACCCCCTCGGGCCAGTGCGGATCAGCGGACTGCAGATCAGCGGACAAGGGCTTCCGCCGCGACGGCCGCCGGAGCTTCGATCCCGAAGAGATAGAGCGCAGCTCCCATCGCCACCACGGCCACCGAACCTACGAAGATCAGCCATTGCACCGCGCTCATCCGGCTTTCCACACCCTCGGCCTCACCACCGAAGAACATGAAATAGACGATGCGCAGATAGTAGAAGGCGCCGATCACCGAGGCCACCACCCCCGCCACCGCAAGCCAGGTGAGCCCGGCCTTCACCGCCGCCAGCAGCACCGCGTATTTCGCGAAGAAGCCGATGAAGGGCGGCACGCCAGCAAGACTGAACATCAGGATAAGCACGGCCCAAGCCTTCATCGGCTCGCGCCGCGACAGCATGTTGAGCGAGGCGATATCGGTTACCGGAGCACCGTTACGCTCCAGCGACAGGATGAAGGCGAAGGTGCCGATGTTCATGGTGACATAGATCACCATATAGATCAGCATCGCCTGCACCCCCACCGCCGTACCGGCGGCCAGGCCCAGAAGCGCGTATCCCATATGCGCGATCGAGGAGTAGGCCATCAGGCGCTTCAGATCCCGTTGCCCGATCGCGGCGATCGAGCCCACGAACATCGACAGCACCGCAAGCGCCGCCACCACCTGCTGCCAATCATGGCCGATGGCGCCGAACGCGTCGAACACCAGCCGCGCGATCAGCGCCATGGCGGCAACCTTGGGGGCGGTAGCGAAGAAGGCGGTCACCGGGGTCGGCGAGCCCTCATAGACATCGGGCGTCCACATGTGGAAGGGGGCGGCGGAGACCTTGAAGGCCAGACCCGAGAGCATGAAGACGAGGCCGAACAGCAGGCCGATCGGTGCCCCGTTGCCCAGCGTCGAGAGAATGCCGGAAAAGAGCGTGGTCCCGGCATAGCCGTAGACAAGCGAGGCGCCGTAAAGCAGCAGGCCCGAGGACATCGAGCCCAGCACGAAATACTTGAGCCCCGCCTCC
>JAIRJX010000266.1 GCA_031260425.1 Gemmobacter sp. | reverse complement strand
TCTTCGATCTCGTCAGGCGTTCCGGCCTCCTCGTCACGACTGAGAGCGTCGCTCAACGCCTGGGCGCTTTTGCCCGACTGAGAGCCATGCGCCTCGTCGACCAGCACCGCGAACCGCCGCGTTCCCTGTCCGCTGATGACGCGAAGATGGTCGGTCGAAAACTTCTGGATCGTGGTGATGATGATTTTCGCCTGGCCTTCGATCGCCGCCTTCAATTGTCGTGAAGTTCCGTCGATTTTGCGGACAACGCCCGGCGTCTGCTCGAACTGGGCAATGGTGTTTTGAAGCTGACGGTCGAGAACAACGCGATCCGTCACCACGATCGCGGTGTCAAAAATCGGCTGGTCGGACGGATTGTGCAAAGTCACCAGCCGATGCGCCGTCCAGGCGATCGTGTTGGATTTTCCCGATCCTGCCGAATGCTGGATCAGATAGTTGCTGCCGCCGCCGTTGACGCGGGCATGGGCCAGCGTCTTCAGAACTGCGTCGATTTGATGGAAACGCGGGAAGATCAGCGCTTCTTTGCCATCCGTGCTGTCGAGGTGGAGAAACCGCCCGATGATGTCGAGAAGGATGTCGCGGGAGAAAATCGCCCGCCCTTCGGGTAGATCGGCCCAGAGATAGGCGACGCGAAATTCCCCGTCGATATCCGGGTTGCCCGCGCCGCCATTATGGCCGCGATTGAAGGGCAGGAAACGGGTCTTGCCGTTCTGGAGGCGGGTGGTCATGGACACATTGTCCTGATCCACCGCGAAATGGACCAAGGCCCCCCGCTTGAACGTCAACAGAGGTTCGTTGGCGGGAGCCCGGTCATGGCGATACTGCCGCTCGGCATGACGGAAATTCTGGCCGGTCAGCGTGTTCTTCAGTTCCAGCGTCGCCACGGGCAGGCCGTTGACGAACAGTCCTACGTCGATGGCGTTCTCGTTCTTCGCGCTATAGCGAAGCTGATTGATGACGCTGAGGATATTGCTCTCGAATAGCGTCACCAAAGCTGGGTTGACGCCGGACGCGGGCTTGAAGGCCGCGAGGAAGAACTTCAGGTTCGGAACCAGTTTCAGCCCGTTGCGCAGCATGTCCAGCGTGCCGCGCTGCTTCAGTCCCTGCTCAAGCTGCTTGAAGAACTCGGCTTCGGCGGAAGGACCGTAATGACCTTCCAGCTTCGCCCATTCGTCGGGTTGCGTCGCCTTGACGAACTCGATCACCAGAGTCCTGTCGAGCGCGGAGGCGCGGTCATAGTCCTCGGGCCGACGGGGATGATAACCTTGGCGTTCCACCAGCGCCTTGCACAGATGGACCTCCAGCACCTCCTCCCGGTGAACCGTGTCTTCGGAAAAGCCCTTGGCATAGGGGTGTGAGGTCGATGGCTGCTCGTAGTTCATGGCCGTTTCCCCCGCGCCATCCTGATTTCGTCGACCGCCGAAACCAGGGCCATGTTGAGCGCCAGCATCGCCGCTTGCAGGTGGGACAGGCTGACATAGGCTTCGAACTCGATCGGCCGGTCGGCCGCGTCGATCGGTGTCCCATAAGCGCCATATCGGAACGCGGTCGAGCCTGGGTCGATCGCCGCCAGCTCCTTCATACGCCGCACGATCCAGGCGGGAACGTCCTGCCCGTATCGCTCCTTCACCATCACCACGAATCTGTCGGTGAGGGCGATCAGGTCGTGAATCCGCTTCGTGTCGGGCATCGCGGCCTTGAGAATGAGTTCGCAGGAATGGCGATAGAGAAACAGCGCCGCGTTGCCGATCCGGTAGTCAGCGATGCGCTTGTCCTTGATCGCATCCACCAGCTCGTTGGCGGCAGCGAAATATTCCTCCGCAAGGGAAGCGGCATTGGCCTGCATCATCCCGCCAAGGGCGAAACCGTGCGGCCAGGACCATTCGTCCTCGCGGGCATGGTCGCCGGTAAGTTCCTCGAAGAGCGGCCGAGTCATGGCTTCTTCGGTGAAGACATCGGCGCGCGTCATGCGAACAAATCCCGCGTCATGGTGCGGGCTGTGCGGGGGCCTTGGCCGCGCGGCGTGACGCCGTTGCGCTTCATCCAGTCCAACCAACGGCGAAGCTCGCTATCCTTGAATTTCTTCCCCTTCTCCTCGTGCCATTCGGTCAGGACGCCGTTGACGATCGTGGAGTCGTCTGGCTGCCGACCGTCCATCAGCGCGTCATTCCACACGGCATAGAGGGTGGCGATGGCCTCGACCGCCTCGGTGCCGAAATCGCGCAGGAGGGCGATGAGGCCACCCAGCGCTTCGGCACGCGGACCCAGAAGGCTTTTGAGTTCCGCTTTGTGCTGGCCGGCGTTTGACAGCGAGGTATAGGTGACGGTCGTTCCCGCCCCGCCCGCCTGGCTCGCCCTGTAGAAGCCTGCCGCGTCCACCGCGCGCTCTGTCTCCTCGATCAAGGCGCGATCGAGCGGTCCCGCTGCCTGACGGAAATAATTCCCCTGAAGTTCGCCGATGCCGAGATGGGCTTCGGCGAGATAGAGTTCCTTTTGCAGCTTCACCCGCCCGAACCTTGGATTGTTCCGGTGCTGGTGGATGATCTCCGCTCCGACGACGAGGCGGAACCTGTCCCGGTCTGACGTAGATGTAACGGCCGGCAGATTTTCGCGGATGTCGATCTGGCCCGCGACGGCGGCGGTGATGAGGGCGGCGCGGTGTTCCCGTAAGAGCGCAACGGAGCGAACGATCCTAGCCGCCACCTCGTCGGCATGGGCAAGCTCCCGTTCGGCTTCCGCCGCAATGCGACGCTGTTCCTCCAGCGGAGGCACGGGCAACATGATGAGGCGGAATTGCTCCCAATAAAGCCTCAAGCGGAAATCGGTGATCCCCTTCGATCCCTGCCGCATCTGCTCGATGAAGGGCGGGGTGCGAAGTAGAAACTGATAATACAGGCTATGGAGGTCGCGTGTCGGCTTCGCGACCACATAGGCGGGGCTCACGGCGCCATCGACAGTCGAGACGCCGACCGCGCCTTGCCATGCCCGCATCATGTTGTAGGCCAGATATCCGGGCCTGACGCATTTGTAGCTCGAACGGTCCTCGATGAGGTTTACTTTGCGATCGCGTTCCTCGTCGTCGAGCTGCCTGTCTGATATGCCCGTATGGATTGAGACGGAGAGCACTGGAAGGTCATCGGTATTGGGCTCCGCCAGCTCGTGGAAAAGATGCCCCGCTCGCAGGAGTGACCAATGGGCGGGGATGCGTGGAATATGGTCGAGCCCCGTTTCCACGGTCGCCATGCCCTCCACGGTAGCGCCCGTCACAAGCTCGGCGACAGCCTGCTTGGCCCGCTTATGCAGCAATTCGACCTGCCGCTCCTTCTTCGCGATCAGCTTGTCGATGCGGGCGGTTTCGCGGTCGAGGAAAGCGGCGATGGCCTTCTGGGTGGTGAGATCGGGAACAAATATTTTGCGGTTGCCTATGAACTCCCATGATGCGCGTGGCATTTGGGCTCCGAAGGTTGAGGCATTGATTTCGTCAATACGCTTCGGATCGAGCAAAACATATTTGAGGTAAGCAGGGTGCAAGGACCTCTGCGGTCGAAGAACAAGCGCCTCTGTGGAGCACGCCCCCGCTTCTTCGGCCAAATGAATTTTCGCGAGATATGGGCGAAGTTTTCCGAAAAGAACGTCGCCAGCTTCATAGAGCGATACCGTGCCCTCCGGCTCAGCCCTTTCTCCAGGCAACAAGCGACCCGTCCAGGACTCGATATCTTCCAAGCCGATATACGCGCGGTCAGTCTCCGAATACGCCAATTTGCGATTTTGGGATACTGCCAAATACTTGAGGCGCTTGCTCGAAACTGACATCATCCCGCCACCTCTTTTAGGAGGTTGGCGATGTCCGCTTCCAGCGTCTTCAACTCGGCATCGATCTCGGCAAGCGGGCGCGGGGCAACATAGCGGTAGAAGTAGCGGTTGAAATTGATCTCGTAGCCGACGCGGCCGACGCCCTTGTCGGTCTCATCCCTGTAGGTCTCGTCCACCCATGCGTCCGGCACGAAGGGCGTCACTGCGCGGGCGACATAATCCTTCCAGTCCTCCTTGAGCGGCACAAGCTCATGATCGCGCAGTTCGGGGTCCGGCTCCGGCCTGCCGTCGCCATCGAGGCAGATGGCGGCGGATTCGTCCCGCTCCGACAACGCGGAAAGGATGGCCTTCCTGACCGGCGCGCCGATCTTCACGCCCGCACCCTTGAGCGCCTTGGTCAAGGCGGCCTCGAAGGCGGGGCGGTCCATGAACAGGGCGGTCGGCAGCCGATCGGTGACGACGTTCAACACGTCATCCTGTTCGGCGGGGTCCAGCTTCAGGAACGGCTTGGCGAGCTTCAGCCGCGCGATGCGTTCGGGGCTGGACTGAAAATTCAACCGAAGCGGACGCTCCACCCTGATCTCGCGGAAGCCGAAATCGCTGGCGTCGAAAATCTTCGACACCGCGCTCCACGGCCCACCGCCGTTCGCCGTCTCGTGGAAGATATGCGCGATGGTTTCGCGCCCGTCGTCGCGGATTTCCCTGCGCTTGGAGCCGAGGTTCTTGCGCATGGGCGTCCAGAACCGTTCGCCGGATGCGTCGATGAGTTGGACCTTGCCGCACCGCCTCCGATCCTTGCGGTTGGTCAGCAGCCAGACATAGGTTTGGATGCCGGTGTTGTAGAAAAGGTCGGTCGGCAGCGCGACGATGGCCTCGATCCAGTCGTTTTCCAGCATCCAGCGGCGAATTTCGCTCTCGCCCGATCCGGCCCCGCCGGTGAAGAGCGGTGAGCCGTTCATGACGATGCCGATGCGCGAACCGATCTCGTCGGTTCGCATTTTGGAAATCATGTGCTGGAGAAAGAGAAGCTGGCCGTCCGAGATGCGCGGCAGGCCCGCGCCGAAGCGGCCGTCCTTGCCCTGGGTCGCCGCTTCCTCCCGGATCGGCTCCTGATACTTTTTCCAGTCCACGCCATAGGGTGGATTGGACAGCATGTAGTGGAAACGCCGGTCCTTGTGGGCGTCCTGCGTCAGCGTGTTGCCGAAGGCGATGTTTTCCGGGTCATGGCCCGTCACCAGCATGTCGGACTTGCAGATGCCGAAGGACTCGCCGTTCAACTCCTGGCCGAAAAGCTCGACGCGAATATCGGGGTTGAACTCCTTCAGGGCTTCCTCGGCGAGCGCGAGCATTCCGCCCGTGCCGCACGCCGGGTCGTAAATCTGCCGGATGATCCCCTGGCCCCGGAGCTTCTCGTCGTCGTTGACGATGATGAGGTCCACGATCAGCCGGATCACCTCGCGCGGCGTGAAGTGCTCGCCGGCGGTTTCGTTGGAGATTTCGGAGAAGCGGCGGATCAGGTCTTCAAACAGATAGCCCATCGCCAGCGTCGAGACGGCTTCCGGCCGCAGATCTAGCGCGGCGATCTGCTCGAATACCTTCCATAGGATGGTGGCGTCGGAGAGCCGCTTCAGTTGGTCCGTGAAGAGGAATTTGTCGAGAAAGACATCCCGAACCGAGTCCGAGAAGGCCGTGATGTAGGTGATGATGTTCTTGTGAACGTCGCTCGGGTTCTGTGCCCTGATTTTGGCGAACGTCAACGTGCTGGTGTTGTAAACGCGGATGCCGCCGCCGATGGCGCCATACAGCATCATGTCGCGGGTCTGCTCGTCTATGCCGGCGGGCAACCCGGCATGGGCTTTCAGAACGGCGTCTTTGGTGGGTTCAAGGATGCAATCGAGGCGACGTAGCACAACAAAGGG
>JAIRJX010000234.1 GCA_031260425.1 Gemmobacter sp. | reverse complement strand
TCATCTGTTCATAAATATCCTCAGGGGGTGAATTGAGCCGAAGGCTCAAGAGGGGGCGCGAGCGCCCCCTGCGACAGTGCTTGCCCCGCGCGCGCCTCCACGGTAAAGCGCGCCTTGTTCAGACATATCGCAGGTCAAACAATGCCTAGCAGATTGATACACGGGCATTCCCCCTTGATTCTCTGCCGGGCATCCTGAATGTCGGCCAGTCCTTATGCGATCACCGAAGGTTGAAACGCCTCAAAGCTCGGGACAGAGGGGGATGCTTGCCGCATCGGGACCGGCGGAAGCAAGGCGGCTCAGGTCCGAATCGCGCGAACAATCGGCCGCAGCATATTTCTCCCGCAGCGCCTCTTCCGTCAGGCTGATATTCTTCACGACCTGCGGGCCCGGTGCGGCGGGGCCATAGGCTTGCCCCCCCATCACGAAATAGACCGAACCCGAATTGCCGGAGCGCAGCACCGCCGCCTGCTCCATCTGCGGCACCTGATAGCGTTCGCCTGCGTCGAGGATCTTCTCGAACAGCACCGTGCCATCCGCCACCGTGACCCGCACCCAGGACGGGCGGACCGCGAGGATCTCGACCCCCGGCCCGGTCTCGGCCGTCACCTGCACCTGATCCGCGTCCAGCCCGGCCGTCTCCGCCGGATAGACCGCGGCGGCCTGCGCCGCCATTGCACCAGTAGGCGAGCCAAGACCGGCCAGCGCGCCGGTCTGGCGCGGGTCGATGGAGGCGATGGGACCATCGCGCGACACCAGCACCGGCACTTCCAGCGCCTGCGGCCGGTAGAGCCGGCTCATCAGGTCGCCCTCGGCGGCCTCTGCTTCCGACACGGCCCCGGTGCTGCCGTCACGACCGGACGCGGAGATGCCGTCAAGCTGTGCGATCGGGTCAACCTCGGCCACCACGATCGGCGCCTGTTCGACCGGGGCGAGTTGCACCCGCTGCACCTCCTGCAACACCGACCAGCCGCCATAGCCGAGCGCGCCGATCAGCGCCGCCAGAACCAGCACCGAGCCCACAGCGCCTGGCTCGATCCGGCTGAGGAGGCTTTCACTGCGCGGCACGAAAAGCGCATTGGGATTGGCCAGCGGATCACGCCCCTCCGATGCCGGGCGCGGGCGGGCGGCAGAGACCGCAGCCGGCGCGGCGGCAGCAGCCGACATGCCATGCGCCACCTCGAAATTCGCCTCGACGCAGAAGCGCTGGAAAGCCCAGTCCGGATCCATACCGAGATAGCGCGCGTAGGAGCGCACGAAGCCAGCGACGAACCCCTGGGTCTCGAACGCCGACAGGTCGCAATTCTCGATGGCGGCGATATAAGTGGCCTTGATCTTCAATTCGCGCTGCACATCAAGCAACGACTTGCCAAGCGTCGCGCGCTCACCGCGCATCAGATCACCCAGCCGCAAATCGAAATCGTCAAACCCCTTCGGTCTATCGACTTCCGCCGTCGAAGGTTGGCTCCTCCGCCAGATCATGCGCCCCTGCCCCGTCCTGCCCTCTGCGCGAGTCGCTGCCGGGGCGACTCGCCTCTGTCTATTGCGGCCAACACTAGCACAGGGCAAGCGTCATTTGCACCTGCAGCGCAACGTCAAGCAGACACTTCGGCACGATTCAGCGCACAATGGCCCCAGAGATGGTCCATGGCGCGCACGAGCGCCTCGATCTGCTGCAGATCGTGCACCGGCGAGGGGGTGAAACGCAGCCTTTCGGTACCGCGCGGCACGGTGGGAAAGTTGATCGGCTGGGCATAGATGCCGAACTCGTCCAGCAGCATGTCGGACAGCATCTTGCAATGCACCGGATCGCCCACATGCACCGGCACGATATGCGAGCCGTGGTCGATGATCGGCAGGCCCAACCCTTTCAGCCGCATCTTGAGGATCCGCGCATGAAGCTGCTGGGCGTCGCGCAGTTTCTGCCCCTCCGCCGTCTTGAGGAAGGCGATGCCCGCCGCCGCCCCTGCCGCCACCACCGGTGGCAGCGAGGTGGTGAAGATGAAGCCCGGCGCATAGGAGCGGACCGCGTCCACCATCCTTGCGCCGGCGGCGATATAGCCGCCGAACACGCCGAAGGCCTTGCCCATCGTGGCATTGATGACGTCGATGCGTGCCATCAGCCCGTCACGCTCCGCCACGCCACCGCCACGCGGGCCATACATGCCCGCCGCGTGAACCTCGTCGAGATAGGTCAGCGCGCCCACCTTGTCTGCCAGATCGCAGATCTCGCGGATCGGCCCGAAATCGCCATCCATCGAATAGATCGATTCGAAGGCGATCAGCTTTGGCGCCGCCGGATCATCCGCTGCGATCAGTTCGCGCAGGTGCTGCACATCATTGTGGCGGAAGATGCGCCGGGCGCCGCCATTGCGCTTGATCCCCTCGATCATCGAGGCGTGGTTCAGCGCGTCGGAATAGATGATGAGGCCGGGAAACAGCTTCGGCAGCGTGCTCAGCGTCGCATCATTGGCGGTATAGGCGCTGGAAAAGACCAGCGCCGCCTCCTTGCCGTGAAGGTCCGCGATCTCGGCCTCCAGCCGGCGGTGATGAACCGTGGTGCCCGAGATGTTGCGCGTGCCGCCCGAACCCGCGCCGGTTGCCTCCAGCGCCTCGTGCATCGCCGCCAGCACCACCGGATGCTGGCCCATCCCGAGATAGTCGTTGCCGCACCAGACCACGATGTCCTTCCGTGTGCCGTCGGGGCGGCGCCAGACCGCGTGCGGGAAGTGCCCCTTGCGGCGCTCGATGTCGATGAAGGTGCGGTAGCGGCCTTCGTCATGCAACCGCGTCAGCGCGGTATCGAGAGCCTTGTCGTAGTCCATCATCCGTCTCCTGGCCTCCCGGCGGGGCGCCGCTCTGGAACGTTCTGGGCGGCGCCTGCCGGCGGCGCATTGATATCGGTCAAACTCTACATCTCAAAGGGGGCAATTTGCCGCCCCCCGGTTCAGTCAGAGACCACCGCGATACAGTCGGCAGCATCGGAGGATTTCGCGCATTCCGCCACCGCCGGCTCCGCCGCTCCGTCCCCGGCCACCAAGGCGAACATCCCGGTAGAGGGTGAGATGGCGACGGCACCGGGGGCCTTGTAGTCTTTGCGCAATGCGGCGGTGGCATCGCGCGACAGCATGATCGCGCGCGGCTCCCAGCCCTCGGGCCGGATCAGCGCCACCACCTTGCAGGGTTCTTCCGCCTTGCGCTTCTCGTCACAGCCCTTCAGCGCCGCGACCGCCGCCGCCTCGGTCGAGTGGTGGTTCACGGCGGCCACCGTCGCCTCGACCATGATCCCCTCGGCGGGCGAGATGGCGATGGCCCCGTAATAGGGCTGGTCGCCGCCGACCATGGCCAGCACCTTGACCTCCGCATCGGAAAGGCCATGGCCCGGCAGCATCTCCACCTCGGCCTTGTCGGGCGCGAAAAGGAGCTTTCTTGCCGCCTTGCCGCTCAGGGGTTCAGCGGCAAGCGGCATCGCGGCGACAAACAGGATCGCCGCAGTCAGGATCGGGGCCATGGCAAATCGGGTCATCGGAACCTCTGTCACTCTCCCGCCGCTCATACAGGTTGAAAGCGGCGCTGCACAGGGTCGTGTGCGGGACGGGCGCACACGATGAGTTGAGTGGGATGCAGGAAACGCCCGAAACTTGGCAAGCCCACTGGCCTCGGGCATGGTCGACCAAAAATCGGGAGACCGTCATGCTTGCACTCAGAATTATCGGCTGGGTCATCATCGTGCTGGGTGCCGCTCCGTATCTGTATGATTTACACAGCTATTTACTCGGCGAAGGTATATTTGCCGAAGGTTTCCCCACCCGGGATCGTCGCCTCTATTTTGGCCTCTTTGCGAATCCTTTATTCGCGATAGCTATGGGAACCCTGTTCCTCGCTTGCGACCGGGCGCTGCGGTTGCTCGCCGAAATCCGCGACAGGTTGCCGCCCCTCGATGCAGGCAAGGCGCCCTGAACTGCAAGTGCCGCAGCATCACAGGACCGGATCCGGCGCGTCTTTGCAGGGATCGACCCGTTTCGCTCAAAGCCCTGACATCGGGGAAGCCATGCGCACACCTTGCATCCCGAGCGCCGATAGCACGCCAGCCCGTCGCGCAGATCAATAACGCGGCGACAGGGCGATGGAGCGGCCGCTATCTGCAGTCAGGTGCTGCCCCCCAACGGCGGAGAGAAGGTGGAAGCAGCAATACCTCACAAGAAAGGGGTGAGCCCGCGCCCCACCCGGTACAAGGTGCGCAAGCACCACCGGGTAGCGCCCGACCGCCCCCAAGGGCGGGCGCTTTGGCAAGGTTGGCGCGGGGATCGGGGTCAGGCGTGGTTGCGCCATAAAGTGCAGACCACAACCGTCTCGTCGCCCACCCGCAGTCGGGCGCCGCCCTTCCCCTGCGCGGATGGCGAGCCCACTTCCTGCCTGCAGCGTGTAGTTGTTGTCGGACACGGCTCTTCCGTTGTCCGAGATGATGAGAACGGAGGCAGTGGTTTTCCTC
>JAIRJX010000230.1 GCA_031260425.1 Gemmobacter sp. | reverse complement strand
AATGCCACTGCACCCGCCTTTTCCAGATGGATACCGCGCCGGGTAAGGCCGAGCCGCAGCCCCGCCATCCCCGGGCCGTCGCCGTCGAGCAGTGCCTTCAGTCCGCGCGCGTCGGAATTGGCGCGGGCCCCGATCACTCCGGCGTCGATCATTCCCTTCGAATCGGCGGCAACCAGTTCGGCCGCCTGTCCGCCCTCGGCGTTGCGGATGATGATGCGGTCGCCCGTAGCGATGGGCAGAAGCCACGCTCCCATCCCCGGGATCTCGTAGCGCTCCTCGCCCGATTGCGCGCGGACATTCATCGGTGTCAGGATGCGGGACGGGCGCGGCGGGCCGGATCGGACTTGCGGATAGGAATCGAGCATGGGAGCCTCCTCTCGCTGGCGGGGGCGGTTGCTGTTCTGTAAAATATGTTTAACGTGAGGAAAAATTTCCGCAAGCCCTCCTGTGTGATATGTCGGCATGCCCGCGCCGGAAGAACGGAGCCACGGATGATCTCACTGACCTTCGGCCTGATGGCGGCGCTTTGCTGGGGGCTGCATGATTTCGTGGTGCGCGACGTGGCGCGCAAGGCCCCTGCGCTGCCGCTCCTCGCGTTGGTCCTGGGCTTCGGCGCGGTGCTGCTTGGGCCGCTCACGCTGATCGATGGCTGGGGCGGGATGACCCCGCGCGCAATGGGTATCGCCGCGCTTTCGGGCGGCGTCTATGTGCTGGGCTGTTTCGGTCTCTACCGCGCTTTCGCTATTGGGCCGGTGGGCCTCGTCTCGCCGATTTGCGGGGCTTATCCGCTGGTTACGCTGCTGCTCGCCATGGCTGCGGGCCGGGAAATCGGTGGTCGGGAATGGTTCGCCGTGGCGCTGGTGGTTGGTGGTATCGCCCTTGTGGCGGGCCACAGGGAGCCGGGGCAGGGTGCACGTCTCGCCGCGATCCTCTGGGCCACACTCGGCGCTACTGGTTTCGCTCTGACCTTCCAGCTTGGCCAGATCGCGGCGCGCGAAGGTGGCGATCTGGCCGTCACGCTTGTTGCGCGGCTGGTCGCGCTGATGCTGGTTCTCGCAGTGCTTTCCGTGCAACGTCAAAGACTTGCGCCTGCGCTGCCACATTGGCGGCCACTCTCGCTGATGGGCGCACTCGACATGGGCGCGCTGAGCCTCGTCCTCGCTTCGGGAAGTCTGCCGCGGCCGGAATATGCCGCCGTCGCCTCATCGCTTTTCGGGGTAGTGACCATCCTGCTGGCCTGGCGTTTCCTGAACGAGCGGCTGGGCCGGGTGCAGGCCCTTGGCGTGGCGGTGGTCTTCGCCGGAATCGCCCTGCTCGCCGCCGGCTGAGCCGTCCTGCCATTTTTCCTGTGGTGAAAAATCAGCTCCGCTACCGCCTGCATCGAATCACGGGCCTTTGAAGGCAATGTCCATTTTGGAATGGTCGATGTCGAAAATGGATGACGCATCCGCCGCGCACGGAGCGATATTCGCTACAGGCACCAAGGAGACCGCGATGTTTGGAACAGGGCGCTATTCGGGCTGGCGCGTGGTGAAGGAAGCCCTTACCGGGCACAAGGGCTGGAAACCTGCGTGGCGCGACCCGGAGCCGCAGAAATCCTATGACTATATCGTCATCGGCGGTGGCGGCCACGGGCTCGCCACGGCCTATTACCTCGCCAAGGAGTTCCGGCAGGCCCGTATCGCGGTGCTGGAGAAGGGCTATCTCGGCGGCGGCAATGTCGGACGCAACACCACCATTATCCGCTCCAACTACCTGCTCGACGGCAACGAGCCGTTCTACGAATTCTCGCTCAAGCTCTGGGAAGGGCTGGAGCAGGATTTCAACTATAACGCCATGGTCAGCCAGCGCGGTATCCTCAACCTGATCCATACCGACGCGCAGCGCGATGCCTTCACCCGGCGCGGTAATGCGATGATCCTGAACGGGGCCGATGCCGATCTGCTGGACCGCGAGCAGGTGCGGGCGATGTATCCGTTCCTGAACTTCGATAATGCCCGCTTCCCGATCAAGGGCGCGCTGATGCAGCGCCGGGGTGGCACGGTGCGGCACGATGCGGTGGCCTGGGGCTATGCCAGGGGCGCCGATCAGCGCGGGGTGGATCTGATCCAGAACTGCGAGGTCATCGGCATCCGCACCGAGAACGGCCATGTTACCGGTGTCGACACCACGCGCGGCTTCATCGGCGCGAAGAAGGTGGGGGTCGCAGTGGCCGGCAGCTCCTCGCGGGTGATGAGCCATGTCGGGATGCGCCTGCCGATCGAAAGCCACGTGCTGCAGGCTTTCGTCTCCGAGGGGTTGAAGCCGCTCATCGACGGCGTGATGACCTATGGCGCCGGGCATTTCTATGTAAGCCAATCCGACAAGGGCGGCCTTGTCTTCGGCGGCGATATCGACGGCTACAACACCTATGCGCAACGCGGCAACATGCCGGTGGTCGAGGATGTGGCCGAGGGCGGCATGAGCCTGATGCCGATGATCGGCCGGGCGCGGCTCCTGCGCACCTGGGGCGGCGTCATGGACATGTCGATGGACGGCTCGCCCATCATCGATCGTACGGATATCGGGGGGCTCTATTTCAACGGTGGCTGGTGTTATGGCGGCTTCAAGGCCACTCCGGCCTCCGGCTGGTGCTTTGCGCATCTGCTGGCGACCGACCGGCCGCATGAAACCGCGACGGCCTACCGCTTCGACCGGTTCCGCAAGGGGCTGATGATCGACGAGAAGGGCCAGGGCGCCCAACCGAACCTGCATTGACATGGCGCAGCATTCCTTGATCCGCCATGGCTCCGGCCCTGTGACCTTCCCTACCGCTCATCGGGGTTCAAAACCGCACGCAGCCCGCAATCCCAGCCTTCAGATGGCCCGTTTTCCGAAAGGCCAAACCGAATGATCATCAACCACCCCATCCTCGGCCCGCGCGATGCGCAGGAATTCGTCTATCTCGGCGACGCGGGCCTGATCGAACGGCCCGACGGCCTTGCCGAGGGCGCGGTCGACGCTTTCCACGACTATCTCTACCTTCGGGACAACCCGGCGGGAGAGCATCGGGAGTTGTGGTATCACGAGCAGGGCGACCGTTCCTGGCTCGTGGTGACGCGCAACACCCTTACCCATGAAATCACGCGGGTCGAACTGGCCCGCGACGTGGCCCGTGCGAAGGGGCGCAGCAAATGACGCAATCGAACCGTATCGCGGGCGGGCAGATCGACCGGACCCGCACGCTGAGTTTCACCTTCGACGGCGTGGCCTATCGGGGCCATCCGGGCGACACGCTGGCCTCGGCGCTTCTCGCGAATGGCGTGCGGTTGATGGGGCGCAGCTTCAAGTATCACCGGCCGCGCGGCCCGATCTCGGCGGGCTCCGAGGAGCCCAACGCGCTGGTCGAGTTGCGTGAGGGCGCGCGGCGCGAACCCAATACCCGCGCCACGGTGGCGGAGCTGTTCGACGGGCTCAGCGCCGACAGCCAGAACCGCTGGCCGAGCCTCAGCTTCGACGCCATGTCGATCAAGGACCGGCTGAGCAGCTTCCTTACCGCAGGCTTCTACGACACGACCTTCAGGTGGCCCGCTTCCTTCTGGGAAAAGGTCTATGAGCCGATCATCCGCAAGGCGGCGGGCCTTGGCGCCATGTCGCGGCTGGAGGATCCGGACCAGTATGACAAGGGCTTCCTGCATTGTGACCTGCTGATCATCGGTGCCGGGCCCGCGGGTCTGGCCGCCGCGCTGAGCGCCGGGCGCGCTGGCGCGCAGGTGATCCTTGCCGACGAGGATTTCCGCATGGGCGGCCGCCTCAACGCCGAGACCCACGAGGTCGGCGGCATGACGGGCGCCGGTTGGGCAGTGCAGGCCGTGAGCGAGCTCAGCCATATGCCGAATGTCCGGCTGATGCCGCGCACCACGATAATCGCCGCCGTCGATCACGGCATCTACGGTGCGGTGGAGCGGGTATCGGATCACCTGGCCGTTCCCGCGCCGGGCAAGCCGCGCCAGATCCTGTGGCGGATCTATTCGCGCCGGGCAATCCTTGCCGGCGGCGCGACCGAGCGCCCCATCGCCTTCGAGAACAACGACCGGCCCGGCATCATGCTGGCGGGGGCGCTGCGCGCCTATGCCAACCGCTGGGGCGTGGCCGTGGGCAGGCGCGCCGCGATCTTCACCAATAACGACGACGGTCTGCGCACCGCCGCCGACCTGAAGGCGAAGGGGGTCGAGGTCCGCGTGATCGACGTCCGCAAGGGTGAGGAGGTGGTGGATAGCTCGGGCCGTCTTGGCCTGAAATCGGTCACCATCCGTTCGGGCGGCCGGCTGGAAACCTTCCCCTGCGAGGCGCTGGGCGTCTCCGGCGGCTGGAACCCGAATGTCAACGTGGCGTCGCATCATCGCGGCCGTCCGGTATGGGAGCCCGCCATCGAGGCCTTCGTGCCCGGGCAGGGCGATATTCCGGGCCTCGCCGCGGCCGGTGCGGCGGCCGGGCGGTTCTCGACCCGCGCCGCGCTGGAGACCGGGGCGGCGGCGGCGGAAGAGGCTCTTTCCGATCTTGGCCTGGCTGTGCCCGCGCGCGATCTGCCGCAGGCCGAGGATGGCGCCTATGCGATCGAGCCGAAATGGTATGTCGCCGGCGGCAAGGGCCGCGCCTGGATCGACCAGCAGAACGACGTGACGCTGAAGGATGTGAAGCTTGCCCATCAGGAGAACTATACCTCTGTCGAGCATCTGAAGCGCTATACCACGCTCGGCATGGCGACTGATCAGGGCAAGACCGCCAATGTGCTTGGCCTTGCCGTCATGGCGGGGCTGACCGGCAAGTCGATCCCGGAGACCGGCACCACGATCTACCGCCCGCCCTATACGCCGGTCGCCATGGGCACACTCGCCGGCCGGTCGCGCGGGCAGGAGTTCAAGCCGAAGCGGCTGACGCCTTCGCATCACTGGGCCTCGGAACAGGGCGCGGTCTTTGTCGAGGTCGGCATGTGGCTGCGCGCGCAATGGCTGCCGCGCCCCGGCGAGACCACCTGGCGCGAGAGTGTCGACCGCGAGGTATTGCAGACCCGCAGGTCGGTCGGCATCTGCGATGTGACCACGCTCGGCAAGATCGACATCCAGGGGCGCGACGCGGCGGCCTTCCTCGACAAGGTTTACGCCAATAACTTCGCGAGCCTTGCCGTCGGGAAATGCCGCTACGGGTTGATGCTGCGCGAGGACGGCATCGTCTATGACGACGGCACCACCGCTCGGCTGGGCGAGCATGAATATGTGATGACCACCACCACCGCCAATGCGGTTCTGGTGTTCCGAAATCTCGAATATGCCCGCCAGTGCCTTTACCCGGATATGGATGTGCAGCTCATCTCCACTACCGAGGCCTGGGCGCAGTTCTCGGTCGCTGGTCCCAATGCGCGCCGGCTGCTGCAGAAGATCGTCGATCAGGACATCAGCGATGCGGCGCTGCCCTATATGGGCTGCAAGGAGATCACCGTCTGCGGCGGCTTGCGCGCCCGGATCTTCCGCATCAGCTTTTCGGGGGAACTGGCGTATGAAATCGCGGTGCCGACCCGCTATGGCGATGCGCTGATCCGTGAAATGGTGGCGCAGGGGGCCGAATTCGACGCGGTGGTCTACGGCACCGAGGCGCTGGGGGTCATGCGGGTCGAGAAGGGCCATGTCGCCGGGAACGAGCTGAACGGCCAGTCCAGCGCGCTGAACATGGGCCTTGGCAAGATGGTGTCGCGTAAAAAGGACAGCATCGGCATGGTGCTGAGCCAGCGCGAGGGGATGACCGACCCGGACGGATATCGGCTGGTCGGGGTGAAGCCGGTGAACAGCGCCGAGAAGCTGACCGCCGGCAGCCATTTCCTTGACAAGGGTGCGGCGCCGGTGATGGCCAATGATCTGGGCTGGCTGACCTCGGTGGTCTATTCCCCGCATCTGGGCTCCTCCATCGCGCTTGGCTATCTGAAGAAGGGCGACGAACGGCGCGGTGCGCGACTGCGCAGCGTCAACCTTCTGGCGAAGACCGAGGTCGAGGTGGAGATCGTGAGCCCGCATTTCTTTGACCCGGAAGGAGAGCGTCTCCGTGGCTGAACATCGTCTGAAACCCCTGACGCCGCTGGGGCATGACCGGCCGGAAACCGTGAGTATCGGCCCGGTAACCCTGACCGAAGTGGTGGATCAGGCCTTGGCCTCGCTCGCAGCGCGGCAAGGCCGCGAGGAAGAGGTGGCGCAAAAGGCGAAAGCCGCCGGTATCCCGTTGCCGGCTGCCGCCCGCGCCGAGCCCGGCACGCCCTATGGTGCCTTCTGGCTGTCGGAGCAAAGCTGGATGGTGGAGGCGCCCTACGCCTCGCATGAGGATATCCGCGCCATCCTGCTGCCGCTTTTCGGCGACGCTGCCTCGATCACCGAACAGACCGATGCCTGGGTGCGATTTGATGTGAGCGGCAGCGATCTGTCCGCGATGTTCGAGCGGCTCTGCAATGTCGATCTGCGTGCGGCGCCGGACAATCTGGCGACACGCACGGTGATCGAGCATATGGGCTGCTATCTGGTCCGCCGCGCGAGGGACCGGCTGAGCGTGTTCGGCGCGCGCTCCTCTGCCGCAGCGCTCTGGCACGCACTGGAAACCGCCGCCCATTCGGCCTACTGATCCGGCGCGTGCGCGCCGCTTTCCGGCGGCGCGCGCGTCCACTCGGCGGGGTGGGTGAAGCCGCAATACGCACCGGACCTGTGGGCCATCTGCTGTCTACGAGCGCGGATGTCAGGAAATACCGCAGAATCAGGATTTCGACGCTCGCTGTCTACGAGCGCGCGGATGTCGGCAGGGCCTCTTCCGAGCTTCCGCGAGTGCGTCATGGATACCTGTGAATCGCTTGTTCAGCTATCGCGGTGTGACCTCTCCCCCCGCCCGGAACAAGGCACGTAATGCCGCCGGGCAACGCCCGACTGCCCCCCGGACGGGCGCTTGGGTGACACCTGCGCGGGGATTGAGGTTGGGCGGAGCATCACCATGAAGTGCAGACTACAACCGTTTCCTGCGCCCGCCCGCGGTCGGGCGCTTCCCACCCGTGCTCGTGGGGATGGAGCGGGTTCACACGGGTAGTCGGGACGAGAGACGACGGGTGCTCCCACGACACATTCGCCGCCGGCCCAGGGCGCCCGAATGCAGGTCTGCTCCGGCATCCCTTGCGGCCCGGCAACGGCTCGTGCAGGATCGCCGCGAACAGGAGAGCCCAGCCAAGATGTCGCTTGAAACCGCACTCGACACCGATTTCGTCCGCAGCCAGTTTCCGGCCTTCGCCAGTCCCGCGCTGCAGGGGCAGGCCTTTTTCGAAAATGCCGGCGGCTCCTATACCTGCCGGCAGGTGATCGACCGGCTGACCCGCTTTTATCACGATCGCAAGGTGCAGCCCTATGCGCCCTACGAGGCGAGCCGGCTGGGCGGGGCCGAGATGGACGAGGCGCGGGCGCGTCTTGCCGCGCTGATGGGGGTGGAGGGGGACGAGCTCTCCTTCGGCCCCTCGACCAGCGCCAATACCTTCGTTCTGGCAAATGCCGTGCGGCTCTGGCTGAGGGGCCGGCAGGCCGCAATCGTGGTGACCGATCAGGATCACGAGGCCAATTCCGGTGTCTGGCGCCGCCTGGCCGACGAGGGAATCGAGATCCGCGAATGGCGCATCGACCCCGAGACCGGGTATCTCGACCCGGCGGGGCTGGTGCCTTTGCTGGCCGATGGCAAGGTGCGGCTGGTCTGTTTCCCGCATTGTTCCAACATCGTGGCCGAGATCAATCCGGTGGCCGAAATCTGCGCCATGGCGAAGGCGGCGGGGGCCTTCACCTGCGTCGACGGGGTGAGCTATGCGCCGCATGGCTTGCCCGATATTCCGGCGCTGGGGGCGGATGTCTATCTGTTCTCGGCCTACAAGACCTACGGCCCGCATCAGGGCATCATGGTGATCCGGCGCGGCATAGGTGCCGCGCTGCCCAACCAGGCGCATTATTTCAACGCGGATGTGCTTTACAAGCGCTTCACCCCCGCCGGGCCGGACCATGCGCAGGTCGCGGCCTGTGCCGGGATGGCCGACTATATCGATGCGCTTCATGCCCATCACTTCGGCGGGGCCGAAACCTCGCCGCGTGCGCGCAACAATGCCGTGCATGGCCTGATACGTGCCCACGAGGCGCAGCTTTTGCAGCCGCTGCTCGATTATCTCGGGGCGCGCAACGATCTGCGGCTGATCGGTCCGCGCGTGGCGGATCGGCGGGCGCCCACCGTAGCGGTCGATCTGCGCCGGGAGGCGGAGCCGGTGGCGGCGGCGCTGGCGGGGCAGGGCATCATGGCGGGCGGCGGCAATTTCTACGGCGTCCGGCCGCTTGCTGCGTTGGGGATCGACACGGATCAGGGTGTGCTTCGGCTTTCCTTCGTGCACTACACCTCGCAGGCCGAGGTGACGAAGCTGATCTCCGCGCTTGACAAGGTGTTGCGCGCCTGACCCGACCGGGAGGGGGAACACCCCTTTCCATCGCTCCGGCCTCGCCCTATGGTGGCGTGGGAAGGCAGAGAGGTAACGCATGGCCCGTACCATCGACTACGGCAACCTGATGCACCGCGCGATGCGCGGGTTGATTCAGTCGGTGCTGGAGGATGTGGCGCTGAACGGGCTGCCGGGCGCGCATCACTTCTTCATCACCTTCGATACCACGCATCCCGATGTCGCCATTGCCGACTGGTTGCGTGCGCGCTACCCGCAAGAGATGACGGTGGTGATCCAGCACTGGTTCGAGAACCTGGAGGTCACGGCGGACGGCTTCTCGGTCACGCTGAACTTCGGCAACAGCCCCGAGCCGCTGGTCATTCCCTTCGATGCCGTGCGCACTTTCGTTGATCCTTCGGTCGAATTCGGCCTGCGTTTCGAGACGCATGAGGAAGAGGAGGACGAGGAGGACGAGGACGAGGAGACCGCCGAGGCCCCGTCCGAGCCTGAAAAGCCTCGCGAGGCCGAGGTGGTGAGCCTCGACAAGTTCCGCAAGACCTGAAGGTGGGTTTTGCCCGGCCCCCTGTTGTTTGACACTTGATCCTGCAAGGATCCGGGAACAGGTGATAATAAGCGGTTACAGGTGAAAACCATCGGGAAAACGGGGTGTTGGAGGGTAAGCGGCATGGCGCTTGCGCAGTGGGAACGAGTTTTGCAGTAGGCGCTGAATCGGCCCGTCTGGGGGCGTTACCGGCGACGAGGCGTTACCGGCGGGACACCCTTTAACTAGCTGATTTATGGGCGTTTTGAGGTGGTTTTCGCGGGAGCGGAGCCGGGAAAACGCCACTGGCGCGTAATCCGAACATGCAAATTTGGCCGCAAGTTCGGATCTGCAGTTGCACGTTCGCGTAAGTGACGGAAAAACAACGAAAAACCACCTGACTTGGCGGTCGGGCGGTTGCTCCGGACATGCAACTGACTTCAGTGGAACCAGCGCCATACGATGCGCCGCCAGAGGCTGACAGCGGGCGCGGCTCCGTGATCGGCGCCATCAGCCGCTGTGCCTCTTCCGGGGTCAGGTATCGCTGCCGAGCCCTGCCCGCCGCCGGCAGGGTCTGCGACGGAACGGGCGGGATCGCCCATTGCTTGTGGGCCAACCGCCACGCCGCCATGAGCACGTTCAACTCGCGGCGCGCAGTCTGCGGCAGCACCCCGTCCGCCACCCGCGCCGCTACATAGGCATCAACGTCTGGCTGGTCGATGGCGGCTGCCGCCATCGACCCCATGTGCCGCCGCAGCGGCTTGATGACATAGGGCAGTTCGCCCGGATCGGCGACCCAGCGCGACCGATCTGCGTGGTAGGCGTCGAGGCAATCGGAGACGGTGGGGCCGGTCATTTCGAGCCCTCCTCAATTGCCGAAATCAGACCCGGATCGGCCGGGATGCACCGTGCCCGCGTGTTGTCTCCGGCGTTGTAGTTGCCCCAGGCCGCCCCATCGCTGCCGTCATGGGTCAGGTGATAGAGCCACCCGTCAGACCCGAGCGCGATCCAGCGGCGATAGGGGAGCTTGCAGAGCGCAGTTCGTATCCCGGCTGGTCTGTGGTCCGGTCCGTTGCCGATGTCGCCACCCATGAATTCGGTCACCATTTTCACTTCACGCATCGCCGCGAGGTAGACGCGCTCATGGCCCGGTACCGGATGGAGGAAGAGGGTTGGGCGGTTCTGGTGTCGCACTATGCGACCGAAACTCCGTTCGAGTTTTTCGCGGAAGCCTTCACGCTTTATTTGCGCCAACCAGCCGAGGAGCGCTATAGATTGCATCCGGCCTTGCTGGATTTCTTCATGCAGCGCGACAGGGCATCAAAATGAAAAGTGCTTTTGACCGGGCCTGCGAACTCATCCAGTCCATCGCCGATCACGCCGACCCGGTGGCCGAGATGAGGTCAATCGTCGCGGCTGCGCCGGATGATGAGCGTTTTCATGTGTCTCTGCTTTGGGAAGCGTTCTGGTTGGCCCATCAACTGGCCAAGCCCGGCGAGTGGCCCGATGATCACGATTGAGGTCCGGGACGCGGAGGTCGAGCAGGCGCTGTCGCGGCTGCAATCCTTCATGGCCGACCTGTCGGAGGTGATGGGGAAGATCGGCGATCATCTGGTCTATTCGACGCAGGAGCGGATGAAGGCGGGGCAGAGCCCTGACGGGACGCCCTTCGCGCCGCGCAAGGCCTCGACGCTGAACGCCTACAAAAAGCGCGAGCAGAAGTTCGGCCCCCATCCGCTCTGGCTCACCGGGACCATGCGCGAGAATATCCACTTCCAGTCCGGCTCCGATTTCGTCCGGGTCGGCTCCAGCGCCATCCAGGCGGCGGTGATGCAGTTCGGGGCGGCGCAGGGCGAGTTCGGCGCGCGGATCGGCCGGGCCGGCAAGCCCGGGCGCAGGCGCGATCATTTCCACCACATCCCCTGGGGCGACATTCCGGCGCGCCCCTTCCTCGGAGTTTCCGGCCAGGACCGTGCCGATATCCTCGCCATCATCGGCGGGGCGCTGGAGGCGCTGGTCGAGCCTTGACCGGCCATCCGGGCCGCGTCACGCCGGCCCGGTGATCGGCTGATCCGGGACATCCGCATGCCGTTGCGGATGTTTTCGGGTTCGGCGACGGGCGATGTTCGGCCCATGAGCAAATCACCCGCAATGATCGCCCTGATGTCGGCCCTGCCTCTGCCCGCCGAGGCAGGGGTGCCGGACTGGGTTCACCTGCTGCCCGCCGGCCCTGACAGCTTCACGATGGACGGGCGCAGCCCCTATCATCTGCCCGACCCTCAGGCGGTGATCGCGGCCTCGGGAGGCGCGAAACTCCCGATCGACGAAAACCATTCCATCGACCTTGCCGCACCGCAGGGCGGAAGGTCACCCGCCATGGGCCATATCGTCGAGCTTCAGGCCCGCGAGACCGGCATCTGGGGACGCCCCGAATGGAACGGCTCCGGCCGGGCCCTGATCGAGGACCGCGCCTATCTCGGGCTCTC
>JAIRJX010000169.1 GCA_031260425.1 Gemmobacter sp. | reverse complement strand
ATACGGTCCACCTGTCGCTGACCGCCAACCCGTCGCATCTCGAGGCGGTGAATCCGGTGGTGCTGGGCAAGGTGCGCGCCAAGCAGGATCAGCTCGGCGATTCCGACACCCGCTCGAAGGTGTTGCCGGTCCTGCTGCACGGCGATGCCGCCTTTGCGGGGCAGGGCGTGGTGGCCGAATGCTTCCAGCTTTCGGGGATCAAGGGCCATCGCACCGGCGGCTGCATCCATGTCGTGGTGAACAACCAGATCGGCTTCACCACCGCGCCGCATTTCTCGCGCACCTCGCCCTATCCGACCGACATTGCGCTGATGGTGGAAGCGCCGATCTTCCACGTCAACGGCGACGATCCGGAGGCGGTTGTCCATGCCGCCCGGCTGGCGACCGAGTTCCGCCAGAAGTTCCACAAGGATGTGGTGATCGACATCTTCTGCTATCGCCGCTTCGGTCACAACGAGGGCGACGAGCCGATGTTCACCAATCCGGTGATGTATAACCGGATCAAGAAGCACAAGACCACGCTCCAGCTTTATACCGAGCGTCTGGTGAAGGATGGCCTGATCCCCGAGGGCGAGATCGAGGACATGAAGGCCGCCTTCCAGGCCCGCCTGAACGAGGAGTTCGAAGCAGGCAAGGAGTTCAAGCCGAACAAGGCCGACTGGCTGGATGGCCGCTGGCGGAACCTATCGCATCAGGGGCGCGAATACAGCGCGGGCGAGACCGCGATCAAGCCCGAGACCTTGGCCGAGGTCGGTGCCGCGCTGACCCGCGTGCCCGAGGGGTTCGACCTGCACAAGACGGTCGGGCGTCAGCTTGAAGCCAAGAAGAAGATGTTCGAGACCGGGCAGGGCTTCGACTGGGCCACCGCCGAGGCGCTGGCTTTCGGCTCGCTCCAGACCGAAGGGTTTCCGGTGCGCCTCTCTGGTCAGGACTGCACGCGGGGCACCTTCAGCCAGCGCCATTCCGCCTTCATCGACCAGTCGACCGAGGAACGCCACTATCCGCTGAACCACATCCGCCCCGGCCAGGCGCGGTATGAGGTGATCGACTCGATGTTGTCGGAATATGCGGTCCTCGGCTTCGAATATGGCTTTTCGCTGTCCGAGCCCAATGCACTGACGCTGTGGGAGGCGCAGTTCGGCGATTTTGCCAATGGCGCGCAGATCATGTTCGATCAGTTCGTCAACTCGGGCGAGAGCAAATGGCTGCGGATGTCGGGTCTCGTCATGCTGCTGCCGCACGGTTTCGAGGGGCAGGGGCCGGAGCATTCCTCGGCGCGGCCCGAGCGGTTCCTGCAGCTTTCGGCGCAGGACAATTGGATCGTGGCGAATTGCTCGACGCCCTCGAACTACTTCCATATCCTGCGGCGGCAGATCCACCGCGACTTCCGCAAGCCGCTGGTGCTGATGACGCCGAAATCGCTGCTGCGCCATCCGATGTGCATCTCGACCGCCGAGGATTTCGTCACCGGCTCCACCTTCCACCGAGTGCTGTGGGACGATGCACAGAAAGGCAATTCGCAGTTGGCGCTGAAGCCGGATGCAGAGGTCCGGCGTGTGGTGATGTGTACCGGCAAGGTCTATTTCGACCTGCTGGCGGAACGCGACGCGCGCGGCCTTGATGATGTGTATCTTCTGCGGGTCGAACAGCTCTATCCGTTCCCGGCGCAATCGCTGCGCCAGGAACTGATGCGCTTCCCGCAGGCCGAAGTGGTCTGGTGCCAGGAAGAGCCGAAGAACCAGGGGTATTGGAGCTTCATCGAGCCCAATATCGAATGGGTGCTGGATCAGGTCGGCGGCGCGGCGAAGCGTGCGCGATATGTCGGCCGTTCCGCCTCCGCCTCGCCGGCAACCGGCCTCGCCTCGAAACACAAAGCTGAACAAGAGGCGCTCGTGAATGACGCGCTGACCGTTGAAGGGAAATAAGCAATGACCGTTGAAGTCCGCGTCCCCGCTCTGGGCGAAAGCGTTACCGAGGCGACCATCGCCACCTGGTTCAAGAGGCCGGGGGATGCCGTCGCGGTGGACGAGATCCTGTGCGAGCTGGAAACCGACAAGGTGAGCCTCGACGTACCCTCGCCCGCCGCCGGCATATTGGGCGAGATCGTGGCCAAGGAAGGTGAGACCGTCGCTGCGGCAGCGCTGTTGGCCACCATCGCCGAGGGCGTCGCCGCTCCGGCCCGGGCGGCCGAGCCGAAGGCCGGGCAGGTTGCCGCCCCACCCCGCCCTGCGGTGCGCGCCGATGTCGAGAACGCTCCTTCGGCGAAGAAGGCGCTGGCCGAGGCGGATCTGGCCGCCGCTCAGGTGCAGGGCACCGGCCGCGATGGCCGCGTGATGAAGGAGGATGTCGCCCGCGCCGCCACCGCCGCCGCGACCGTAACCCCGATTGCCTCCGCCCCGGCGCCGGTCACCATCCCGCGCGCGCCAATCCCGGCCGACGATGCCGCCCGAGAGGAGCGGGTGAAGATGACCAAGCTGCGCCAGACCATCGCGCGCCGCCTGAAGGACAGCCAGAACACCGCCGCCATGCTCACCACCTATAACGAGGTGGACATGTCCGGCATCATGGCGCTGCGCAACGAATATAAGGACCAATTCGAGAAGAAGCACGGGGTGAAGCTCGGCTTCATGT
The DNA here is from genome assembly GCA_031260425.1 of Gemmobacter sp. Lineage (GTDB taxonomy): Bacteria > Pseudomonadota > Alphaproteobacteria > Rhodobacterales > Rhodobacteraceae > Gemmobacter. The sequence goes on along the minus strand of JAIRJX010000169.1, from coordinate 3,322 downwards.
CCTTCTTCGTGAAGGCCTGCTGCCATGCGCTGAAGGAGGTCCCCGAGGTCAATGCCGAGATCGACGGCACCGATGTCGTTTACAAGAACTACGTCCATATGGGCGTGGCTGTAGGCACCCCTGCGGGTCTTGTCGTGCCGGTGCTGCGCGATGCCGACCAGATGGGCTTCGCCGCGATCGAAAAGAAGATTGCCGAACTGGGCATCCGCGCTCGCGACGGCAAGCTGTCCATGCCCGAGATGCAGGGCGGCTCCTTCACCATCTCGAATGGCGGGGTCTATGGTTCGCTCATGTCCTCGCCGATCCTGAACCCGCCCCAATCGGGCATCCTCGGGATGCACAAGATCCAGGACCGTCCGGTGGTGGTCGCGGGGCAGATCGTCATCCGCCCGATGATGTATCTGGCGCTCAGCTACGATCACCGTATCGTCGACGGCAAGGGCGCGGTCACCTTCCTCGTCCGCGTCAAGGAAGCCCTGGAGGACCCGCGCCGGCTGCTGATGGATTTGTGAGGCAGGTATGAATGCCATGGAGCGAACCAACATTATGTTGGCCAAGATCCTGGACCGGGCAATGTCCAATGGCGTGAGCCATTGGACGCTTGAGTTCGGTGATCTGGGGCTCTCCGATGAGTTTGGCACCTACTTTTTCCCGTGTATCGAATGGTTGGAGGCAGAGGGTCTGATCCGTGTGGGCGCCTGTGACAGGCTTCTTGGCGGCGTTGCTGCTGGCTGCGCTCGAAATATTGCGCTCACCGCCAAGGGCATGGCAGTCCTTGGCGCCCAGATCGATGTGCAAGGGCGACGGGAACCGCTTTCTGTTTCGGTTAAACAGGTGAGTGAGGGGAAGGTTGATTACAACAGGATTGGTGATGCAATCGGTGGTCTGATTGGCGGTTTCCTGAAGTCGATGTCCGGATAGGTCCCGTGATCGCCGAAGTGGCTGTTCTTTCCTGTGCCCTCCTCCGTCGATGCCTCGCTATCGCGACAATCGGCGCTTCATCCGCCGGGGCATGGATCTTCTCACAACCCGACGCTGGCCGCAGTTAGAGCAGGATCCCTGATACACCATGATTGAAGCCGCGTCATATCCGGCTGGAAAACCGGTCCGGCCCCCATGCCGGGTTAGCCTTTTCCCGGCCCGGAACAGGCCACACAACACCGCCGGACAGTACTACGCTCGCCCGCCTCGGAGCGGTCACTTTGGCGACACTTGCGCGGAGGTCAATCATGAGTGGAGTTTCGCCATAATGCGCAGACCGCAGCCGCAGGACACACCCGCCCGTGGCCGGGCAGCCCCTTCCGCTGCGCAGGGCTCCGCGATGTTCTCGACAGTCCATGACCAAGGGGCGAACGCCGATCCGGCCTAGCCTTTTCATCTGTTCACAAATATCCTCGGGGGTCCGGGGGCAGACAGCCCCCGGCGCCCGACACTACAGGAGGCCGAAATGGCAGAATTCGATGTGATCGTGATCGGCGGCGGCCCCGGCGGCTATGTCTGCGCCATCCGCTGTGCGCAACTCGGCCTGAAGACCGCCTGCGTCGAGGGGCGCGAGACACTGGGCGGCACCTGCCTCAATGTCGGTTGCATCCCGTCGAAGGCGCTCTTGAACGCCACGCATCACCTGCACGAGGCCCATGAGAATTTCGCGAAGATGGGCCTGATCGGCGGCGCGCCGATGGTCGACTGGGCGAAGATGCAGGACTACAAGCAGGATGTGGTGACGGGTAACACCAAAGGCATCGAATTCCTGTTCAAGAAGAACAAGGTGACCTGGCTGAAGGGCTGGGGTTCGATCCCCGCCGCCGGTCAGGTGAAGGTCGGCGACGAGGTGCACAGCGCGAAGCACATCGTCATCGCCACCGGATCGGAACCCGCCGCGTTGCCCGGCGTCACGGTGGATGAGGACGTGGTGGTAACCTCGACCGGCGCGCTCTCCCTGGGCCGGATCCCGAAATCGCTGGTGGTGATCGGTGCAGGCGTGATCGGGCTGGAGATGGGCTCGGTCTATGCCCGCCTCGGCGCCGAGGTGACGGTAGTCGAATACCTGGACACCATCACACCCGGCATGGATGAAGAGGTCGCCAAATCCTTCCGCAGATTGCTGGCGCGTCAGGGCTTCAAGTTCATTCTCGCCGCCGCCGTGCAGGGGAGCGAGCGCACGGAAAGTGGCGTGAAGGTCCGCTACAAGCTGCGCAAGGACAATACAGCGCATGAGATCGAGGCCGATGTCGTTCTGGTCGCCACCGGCCGCCGCCCCTATACTGCCGGCCTCGGGCTGGAGGCGTTGGGCGTCGCCATGGAACCGCGCGGTCAGGTGAGGATCGACGAACACTTCCAGACCAATATGAAGGGCATCTACGCCATCGGTGATGCGGTGCCCGGCCCGATGCTCGCCCACAAGGCCGAGGATGAGGGCATGGCGGTGGCCGAGAACCTTGCGGGCAAGCATGGCCACGTGAACCATGACGTGATCCCCGGCGTGATCTACACTACGCCCGAAGTGGCCTCGGTCGGCAAGACCGAGGAGCAGCTCAAGGCCGAAGGCCGCGCATACAAGATGGGCAAGTTTCCCTTCATGGGCAATGCCCGCGCCAAGGCAATGTTCCAGGGGGACGGCTTCGTCAAGCTTCTGGCGGACAAGGAGACCGACCGCATCCTCGGCTGCCATATCATCGGGCCAAGCGCGGGCGAGATGATCCACGAGGTATGCGTGGCGATGGAATTCGGTGCCTCGGCTCAGGATCTGGCGCTGACCTGCCACGCACATCCAACCTGCTCCGAGGCGGTGCGCGAGGCGGCGCTGGCCTGCGGAGACGGCGCGATCCACGCTTGATTGGGGCAGGACGGGGGGCTCTCAAGCCCCCCACGGCCCTTCGGGCCTCCCCCCGAGGATATTTTTGAACAGATGATGCAGGACACACTCTTGCTCAGTAACCGTCCGGTCTGACCGCCCTGCCGCTGGCCGGGAGTGACGGATAGTGTCCGCTATGGATAGTGGACACTCCGGGGCAGATTTTGGTTCGCAGATCGTCCCTGTTGATTTTCACTCGGAACTGACCCGGGCAGGCACGTAATTTCCACTGAGATTGCCCCATGTGACCCTTCCCCCGAGCGCGCTGAGCGTCGGGGGGCATCGGAGTGATCCACATGGGACTTTTGAACGTCAGGCTCACGGGTCGGTTCGCGAACGATGCCGGAATGCTGTAGCGATTGCGCTCGAAGCTGATCAGGCAGGTCGGCGAGACCCGCTTGCCCTGTTCGACGAAGCCGTCAAAGGCGGGCGGCACCGGCATCAGCGCGGGCTGCTCCTCGCCCCAGA
>JAIRJX010000109.1 GCA_031260425.1 Gemmobacter sp. | reverse complement strand
TGCCCGGAACAAGGCACGGCACGTGCCGCCGGGCAGCGCCCGACCACCCGCGCGGGCGGGCGCTTTGGCGGTGTTGGTACGGGGATCAAGCATAGGCGTTGGTTGAGCATAAAGCGCAGACCACAATCGTCGGGGCGCCCACCCGCAGTCGGGCGCGGCCCGCTGTTTGCGAGGGGCGGTGACAGAGGAAAAGTCTTTCCCAAGATACCACATGAGAGCCTTGGACAGATGTCGATCGCGTGGAGGCTCCGTGTCCCCCGGGTCTCGCTGGCGAAAGGGGGCGGCGGCCGCGTTGCGACGTCGCCCCCGGTTTGTATGCCGCCTCAGCGGTGGTGCACATCCACATAGTCGCGCATCGCCGCGCCGGTATAGAGTTGGCGCGGCCGGCCGATCTTCTGGGTCGGGTCGCCGATCATCTCTTTCCACTGGCTGATCCAGCCGACCGTGCGGCTCAGCGCGAAGATCGGCGTGAACATCGAGGTGGGGAAGCCCATCGCGTCAAGGATGATGCCCGAATAGAAATCCACATTCGGGTAGAGCTTCTTGGAGATGAAATAGTCGTCCTCCAGTGCGATGCGCTCCAGCTCCTTGGCCACCTGCAGGGTCGGGTTGTTCTCGATGCCCATCAGGCCCAGCACCTCGTCGGCCGATTCCTTCATCACCTTGGCGCGCGGGTCGAAGTTCTTGTAGACGCGATGGCCGAAGCCCATCAGGCGGAACGGGTCGTCATGGTCCTTGGCGCGGCGAATATATTCCGGGATGCGATCAACCGTGCCGATCTCGCGCAGCATCTCGAGGCAGGCCTGATTGGCGCCGCCATGCGCCGGCCCCCAGAGACAGGCGATGCCGGCGGCGATGCAGGCGAAGGGATTGGCGCCCGATGAGCCCGCCAGACGCACCGTCGAGGTCGAGGCGTTCTGCTCGTGATCGGCATGGAGCATCATGATCCGGTCCATCGCCTTGGCGAGGCGCGGATCGACGACATATTCTTCGCTGGGAACGGCGAAGCACATGTGCAGGAAGTTCGCCGCATAATCGAGGCTGTTCTTCGGATAGATGAAGGGTTGGCCGACCGAGTATTTGTAGGCCATCGCCGCGATGGTCGGCAGTTTGGCGATCATCCGGATCGAGGCGACCTCGCGGTGCCAGGGATCGGTGATGTCGAGACTGTCATGGTAGAAGGCCGACATCGCGCCGACCACGCCAACCATGGTCGCCATCGGGTGGCTGTCGCGCCGGAAGCCACGGACGAAATAGTGGATCTGCTCGTGCAGCATGGTGTGGCGCGTGATGCGGGTCTCGAAATCCCGCATCTGCGCGCCGCTCGGCAATTCGCCATGCAGGAGCAGGTAGCAGACCTCAAGGTAATGCGATTGGTCGGCCAGTTGCTCGATCGGATAGCCGCGATAGAGCAACTCGCCCTTGTCGCCGTCGATATAGGTGATGGTGCTTTCACAGGCTGCGGTGGAGGTGAAGCCCGGGTCGTAAGTGAACACGTCGGCTTCGGCATAAAGTTTGCGGATGTCGAGCACATCGGGGCCGATGGTGCCCGATTTGATCGGCAGGTCGATGACCTTGTCGTCGATCGTCAGCTTCGCGGTCCTGGTCGGTTCTGCCATCTCTCACATCCTCTGCATTGGTGCAGGGCGCCAGGATCGGCGCCGCCGCGAATTGGTCCGGTGAAGGAGCGGCGCGTCAGGCCGCGGCATCCTCCAGCCGCGCAACGGTTTCGTCCTGACCGATGACAAGCATCATGTCATAGACGCTCGGGCTTACCGTGCGCCCGGCCAGCGCCGCACGCAAGGGGGCGGCCAGCTTGCCGAAGCCGATGCCGTATTCCGCAGCGGCCCCGGTGAGAATGGCCTCAAGATTTTCCTTGGTCCAGCTAGCATTTTGCAGGCGCGGCGTCAATGTTTTCAGTATACTACGGGATACTTCGTCCAGTGCCTTGTCCGCCGCCTCGTCGCGCGAAACGGGGCGAGATTCCAGGATATACCTTGCTTTATCAAGCAGTTCATGGAAGTTTTTCGCGCGTTCCTTCAAGCTTGACATCCCGTGCAGCATCCTTCCATGTTGCGTCGGGGTCAGCGCTGGACGGCCGGTTACCGCCAGAAAGGCCTCCAGTTCGTGCAGCAGCGCAGCATCGTTGCCAGCCGCGATATGTTGCCCACAGATATGGTCGAGCTTCTTGAAATCGAGGCGCGCAGGCGCCCGGCCGATCCCTTTCAGGTCGAACCACTGCATCGCCTGCCGCGAGGTGAAGAACTCGGCATCGCCATGGGCCCAGCCAAGCCGGGCAAGATAGTTGCGCATCCCCGCCGCCGGGTAGCCCATCGCCTGATAATCCTCGACCCCGAGCGCGCCATGGCGCTTCGACAGTTTCTTACCATCGGGACCGTGAATCAAAGGTATATGCGCCCAGACCGGGATATCCCAGCCCATCGCATCATAGACCATCTGCTGGCGTGCGGCGTTGACCAGATGGTCGTCGCCGCGGATCACATGGGTTACGCCCATGTCGTGGTCATCCACCACCACCGCGAGCATATAGGTGGGCGTTCCGTCCGAGCGCAGCACGATCATGTCGT
>JAIRJX010000102.1 GCA_031260425.1 Gemmobacter sp. | reverse complement strand
GGAATGGACGAGACCAGCCAACCGATCCGCAAGCGCAGCCTGCTTGCCGCCCTTCGCGGCAGTTTCCTGACCGGGCTCGTCGTGGTGCTGCCGGTGGGTCTCACCCTCTATCTGGTCTATACCGTGGTCGGCTGGATCGACAGCTGGATCCTGCCGCTGATCCCCTCGGGCTGGCGGCCGCAGGAACTGGTGCGATATTACGTCGGGCCCGACGCCTATTTCCCGACCCGTGGCCTGGGGGTGCTGGTCTTTCTGGTATTCACCGTCGTCATCGGCTGGGCGGCGCGCGGTCTCATCGGCCGCAGCATCATCGCCGAGATCGAGGCGCTGGTGGACCGGATGCCGGTGGTGCGTTCGGTCTATGGCGGCTTCAAGCAGATTACCGAGACCTTCTTCGCCAAATCCGAGAAAAGCTTCGACAGGACCTGCCTCGTCGAGTTTCCCCGGCGCGGAAGCTGGGCGGTGGGTTTCGTCGCCACCACCGCGAAGGGCGAGATCGCCGGCAAGCTGCCCACCGAGCGCAAGATGATCGCGGTCTTCCTCGCGCTCACCCCGCTGACCTCGGGGATCCTGATCTATGTCCCGGAAGAGGATGTGATCCTGCTCGACATGAAGGCGGATGAGGTGGTGAAGCTGATCGTCTCTGCCGGCCTCGTCGCCCCCTCGCCCCGCGAGATGCGGGCGACGGGACGGATCGACACCCAGGATCCCCGAGGGCAATCCTGAGCGGCGGCGAACGCCCCTGCATCGCCACCACACGAACACGGGCGATGACCCTATCCGAAAAAGGGGGCGCTCACGCCCCCGCTTGAGCCTCCGGCTCAAGTCACCCCCCGAGGATATTTTTGAACAGATGATGAACAGAAAAGCGCTTTCGGCCTCATCTGTTCAAAAATATCCTCGGGGGGAGCGCCGGAGGCGCGTGGGGGGCGGAAAGCCCCCCTCGTAGCGGAGGTATTGGAAGGGATACAGGCTTCACCTAGCCGAACAGGCCGCACAGATCGGCGGAGCTTTCGTGGCCGATCTTCTCCTTGTGCTCGGCAAGAAACGCCTCGCAGGCGGCGTGACCAGCGGTGCGCAGCCGCTCCAGCAACCGGGGCGAAGGCGAGAGCTTGGTCATCGCCCCCAGTTCGTTCATCAGCACCTCGTCGGCGATGATATGGATATGCGGATCCCGCTTCGCGCCTTTCGGCATCCGCCCCTCGGCGATCAGCTGCTTGACGAAATGCACCGCGCGTAATTCGCCCAGCAGCGCAGAGTTGAAGCTGATCTCGTTGATACGACCCTGAATCTCGACCGGCGTGACCGGCACCGCCGCGCGGAAGAACGGGTTGATCGAGACGATGATGATATCATCGGGCAGATGCCGCTCGTAGAGCGGAAACAGCGCCGGATTGCCGGTGAAACCGCCGTCCCAATAGACCTCTGCCTTGCCGGTCGCCGGATCCTCCAGTTCGATGGCCTGAAAGACGGTGGGCAGGCAGGCCGAGGCCAGAAGCGTTGCCGGCGTGATCTCCTGCCCGGTGAAGATCCGGATCTTGCCGCTGCGCACATTGGTAGCCGAGACGTGAAGTTCCGGCCCCTCCGCGCCGCAGACCCGGGTGAAATCGAAGGCAGCAACCGCATCGTGCAGCGGGTTCTGCCAGAACGGCCCCCAAGCGTAAGGGGTATAGACCTGCGCCGCGATCCCGGTCGGCGACACCGGCAGCGTGGCAGCGGCGACGCGGCCGAGTGCTGCGGCCATCGGGAAGGCCTGCCGGATCCAGCGGGTGACGTGCAGATCACCCAGATTGGCGACCCGATCCCAGAGATCGGCCAGTGCCGCCTTGGCCCCCGCTGCCCCGTCTGTTCTCAACCCGGCCTTCAGCGCCGCCGCATTGAGCGCCCCGGCAGAGGTGCCGGAGATCGCCGCAATCTCCAGCCCCGGCTCGTCCAGCAGCCGGTCCAGCACCCCCCAGGTGAAAGCGCCATGCGCGCCGCCGCCCTGCAGAGCCAGACTGATCCGCCGTTTTTTCGGGGAGACCCGCCTCACAGCGCCGTCCAGCCGCCATCGACACTGATCGTGGTGCCGGTGATCTGATCCGCCGCAGGGTTGGTGAGGAACACCACCGTGCCGCCAAGCTGTTCCACCGTGGCGAATTGCCGGGATGGCTGGCGCTCCAGCATGACATCGCGGATCACCGTCTCGCGGTCCATGTCGTGAACCTTCATCTGGCCGGGGATCTGGGCCTCGACCAGGGGAGTCAGCACATAGCCCGGACAGACCGCATTTGCGGTGATGCCCTGCCCCGCGCATTCCAGCGCCACGGCTTTCGTCATGCCGACGACGCCGTGCTTGGCCGCGACATAGGCCGACTTGAACGGCGAGGCGGTCAGCCCGTGTGCGGAGGCGATGTTGATGACCCGGCCCCAGCCCTTCGCCCGCATCCCGGGAAGTGCCGCGGCCGTGCAATGGAAGGCCGAGTTCAGGTTGATCGCGATGATGTCGTTCCACCGGTCGACCGGAAATTCGTCGATCGGCGCGACATGCTGGATACCGGCATTGTTCACCAGGATGTCGCAGCCGCCGGCCTGTGCGATCAGGGCCCGGCACGCCTCGCCCTTCGACATGTCGGCGGCGATGTAGCGCGCGGGCACGCCATGCTCCGCGCCGATCCGTTCGGCGAGGGCGTGATCCTCCGCGCGGTCGGTGAAGCTGTTGAGCACGACCTCCGCCCCAGCCTTCGCCAACTCAATGGTGATGCCAAGACCGATGCCGGAATTGGAACCGGTGATGACCGCGCGCTTGCCTTTCAGGCTCATCTCTCTCTCCATGCTGGTTTGGGCCCATGCTGGTTCGCAGCGAAGAATAGGCGAAGGGAGCCGCGCCGTCAGCCCGCTTTTGCTGCATCGCGGCAGGTTGTTGCCGGCGCCGGGGTGGATCTGTACTCAGGATTTCCCGCGGGCGGCCCTGAATGTGAAACCCTGCGTGCGGGCTCTGTCCCTGCGCCCCGTGTAAGCCTCGCGCCCCAACCGCAACAAGGCGCGCATCGTCGCCGGGCAGCGCCCGACCGCCCCCGGGCGGACACCGCCCTTTCGTTGCGTGGAAGATCGAAGACGGAGGACGTGGTTTCCCGGGAAGCTGCAGGGAAACCCTGGATGAATGGCAATCGAACTCAGGTCGATGACGGAGCTGTGATCGAAGGGATGGTGGCGCGCCGCCCTCCGGCGTGACAGAACGGCAGGGGCAGACTTGGTCTGCGCACAAAAAAACGCCGGCACAAGGCCGGCGTCCAGTCTTTGAGGCAGGTTTCATACAGGCAAGAAACCTATCGAGCAGTGGCACCTTTATACGCCGCCGCGCGCGGCGATCCAAGTTAAAAGTTTGAAAACGCTGGATTGGCGCAATAGGGTCGGGCACAGGGCCCAGCCCAGGAAAAACAGGCATTCCGGGGATTGTCGTCAAAATGGTAAAAGACTTTTTCAGGCAAATCCGCGTGATCATACTTGCCGTGGCGTCGCTTCTTCCCGCCGGCCTCGCCCTTGGCGACTCACCCGCGCAGGGCATCGCCATGTATGGTGTGCCTGCCCTGCCACAGGATTTTGTGTCGCTGCCCTATGCCGATCCGGAGGCGCCGAAGGGTGGCCGGCTGATCCTGGGCGAGAATGGCGGCTTTGACAGCCTC
>JAIRJX010000028.1 GCA_031260425.1 Gemmobacter sp. | reverse complement strand
GTTCGTCCCTTCCGTCCAGAAACCAACCCCACCGTCGGGAGAACCGCCCGTGCCACTCCAAGTGCCGGAATGATTGGCAGGGATGTCGAATCCACCGTTGTCGACAACGTCAACCCAATGCCCGTCCTTGACCGGGTCCGGCAGGCCGGTCAGCGTGACGTGCGCCTCGCTGTAGGTCCCGTTGGCCATGCGGATCACGTAGTCGAAGCCGTCGGTGTTGCCGCTGAGGAGGCCGAGCTTGAGAGCGACATCGGCGCTCAGGGTGATCGTCTGGTGCGCAGCATCGTAGGTGTAGCCATCGAGGAGATCCTGGCTCGCGAGGTGATCGTCGCCCGTGAACTGCTTCTCGGTGAGATTCGAGCCAATCACATATTCCTGACCATCGGCCGTGTAGCTGAGGCCCACAAACGCCGCACTGCCCGGATCATTCGCCATAAGGGCATGAATATCGATGGTGATGCTGCCATCCGCATTCAGTATGGCAGCCGCGGTACCATCCTTCGCCGCATTATTGTGCTCAAAGGCGGTGTCACCAATGAGGTGATTGTCTTTGGTGCTGGGGGTCGAACTATTTCCGTTCCCGTTCCCGTTCCCGTTACCATTCCCATTACCGTTTCCATTGCCGTTACCGTTACCGTTACCGTTACCGTTACCATTAGCGGCCATTTGCGTTCATTCCTTTTTTGCGTTGAATTTTCATAAGGAGATTGCCCCACCCTCTGTTGAAAACAGAGGAGTAAGGTTGCATGGTTGAAAGGTTATGCACCCATCCTATGCGATGCAGGGCAATCCCATATCCACCACGGCTCCAGCAATTAGCCGTGTCGCATTTGTCAGAAATCACCAGTTATGATGATTTTCGGTCAGATTTTATCACTCACAGTCATTGCTTATCATTCAGAATTATTGCATACTTTTAGATATATATGATTATTGATCAAAGGAATTGTAATGCAATGTTCCTGACCTCTGACGCGCGCTCAGGGCGCCGCCAGGATGCCCTCCAACTCCCGCAAGCTCTGCGCACCGGATTTTTCAAGGATGTGCCGGACATGCGTGCGGATCGTCGCCAGAGAAACGCCATGCTTCGCGGCCACCACTTCCGCTGTCCGCCCGCCGATCAGGGACCGCGCTACGGCGACTTCCGTATCGCTCAGGCCGAACAGCGTTCTCAACACCTCGCCATCGAGTGCGGCTCGATATGCATGATTTCTTAGTATTATCAGTGTATTACCGGGAGAGATACCCTCACCCCAGGCTGGCTGGGGCGGGGGCTGACATGATAGCGGCATAACGAGCAGGGTGAGGCTGCCCTCCCCCGCAAGGAGTCGGATCGCGGCGCCCGCCCCACCCTTTGCCGTCTGCGCCACCAATATGTCGAAGCGCTTCTGATCCGCGGGGTCCGCCAGGAACAACCGCCTGTGGCCTTTGGGCCCTACCGCGCTTCCATCCGGGCCGAAATGCACATCCCCCGCGGCGACCGACCGTTCCATGGCAGCATTGGCGAAGAGGACGCGGCGTTCCCGATCAAGGATGGCGATGCTCGAACTCAGTGCTTCCAGTGCCGCGAAGCCCACCCCAGCCAGTTCCTCTGCTTGCGTCAGCCGGTTCGCAAGAAGCAGCGCGTTGCGCAGATGCGGCACCAGCAGGCCGAGTCTCCGTTTATCGGAAACCCCGAAGGCCGCGGCGGCGCGCGGCCGATATAGGGCCATCACCACGCGTGTCCCGGACTCCAGCCAGAACGTGGCGCCGACCATGTGGAAGGCATCGGTTTCGGACTGCAAGAAATCCCGCCAAAATCTTGTCTCCTTGAGTTCTGCCGCCGAAATGACCTCCTGCCCCAGGAAACAGCGCATCCCGTCCTGTTCGGGTTCGAACCGCCGGGCATGGCTCGCCCATACATCCACCCGATGGTAGCACTCGACGTAGAGGCGCAGGGCGTGTTCCGAGAATCCCGGAGCCGCGACCGGCACGACCTTGCCGGAAGCATCAAGGAACAGGATGCCTGTTGTGCCGCCAAAGCATCGCATCAGATCGGCATATGCATCGGACCATGCTTGTGATCGTGCCACAGCGTTGTAGAATTTTTCTATAACGACTAACAAATCGTGGCTGAAATCGACCGGATCGCTCCCTGACAGAGCTGCCTCCCTTCTTTACCTTTCTTTTCCGTTGAGAGATTATTGAGACATTCTTGCTCGATGCAGGGGCGTCCCATATCTGCCCATGGCCCCAGCAGTGTGGCCAAGTTGATTTCATTTAAAATCATCAGTTCTGATGATTTTGGGCTAAATTTCATATCCGCCATAAATATATTCATATGAAATATATTCTTATAGATGTAAATATGCGGATCGACCTACCAGCGCCGCTCGGTCTTCTCGAAGAGCGGATGGAACTACGTCTTGATTAGGCTCGGGTTCGGGTTCGGGCTCAGGCCCTGGGCGCGGATGCAGCCCTGTGGCGCCATGCCACCGAGCAGGGCGGCAAGGGCCACATCTTGGCGGGCGTTCCGGGACACTCCGGCTCGCCATGAATGAAGAGCATCGCCGCCGGGCGGCAGAAGCCCATCGTGCCGATGCTGTCCGGGTCGCGCAGCGGGCCGATGAGGACCGGCACGGTCACGGCCCGGATCGAGGTCCTCCTGAAGGGAAAGCCCATCCCGTGCGCGCGACAGCCGCTCGGCATCGGCGACCAGCACGCCGAGCGACAACTCCGCCAGCATGCGGAGCGCCAAAGCGCGCCGCCAACTTCGCCTCCGCCATCGCGACCCCCCTCAATGGCGAAGCCGGAGTTGCGGATCGAGGCGCTATCGGGCCGCGGGGGTCTCCATCACACGCCGGGCGGGCGCCGGCCGCGGGTGCCGTTCTCGCGCTCCAGCGCATGGCCGGCGGCCAGCACGAAGCCGTCCGTCCAGGGCTGGCCCACGAGTTGCACGGAGGTCGGCAGGCTGCCCTCGCCAAAGCCGGTGCAGACCGAGAGCGCAGGCCATCCCAGCACGTTGAAGGGGATAGTGAAATTCGGCCGCTCCAGCGTGGACCATTTGGGGACTTCGCGGATCTTCGGCGCCTCGGCCGGCGCGGCGGCGGTGATCAGCAGGTCATAGCCGGCGGCGGCGGCGAAGCTGTGCTCGATGAGTTGCCGGCGCCGGCGCTGCGCCTGGATGTAAT
>JAIRJX010000343.1 GCA_031260425.1 Gemmobacter sp. | reverse complement strand
CATCAAGGGAAGGGCGTTGATAACCGTATAGGAAGTTTCCTCCCGTCCGGGGGGACCCGCGGCACGCGCCCCACAAGACGCGGCACGCTGCTGCCCCGAAGCAGATAAACCTGCTGCCGGGCAGCACTGCGCCCTTCCCGGGTCGGAAGGCGTCCACAGTGGTCGGATACCGGCGCAGCCGTGCCATGAGGCAAATAGGCCGTAGACGAAGAGCTTATAGTGCCTTAGGTTGAGCGAATGTGACTCAAACGTGCATCTCGGCCTTCTGTGTGCGGCGTGGCCGTCGGATCATGTGCCGATATGCTGAGGAGAGGCGATGAAATCTGAATCACGGCGATATCCGTATGGCGATCAGCCATCGCAATTTGCGGACCTTGTGCTCCCCGAAGGCAATGGCCCTTTTCCGGTGGCAATTCTCGTCCATGGCGGGTTCTGGAAGAACAGGATTTCGCTTGACATCATGAGCCCTATGGTCGCCGATCTGACGGCACGGGGAATTGCCACCTGGAATATCGAATATCGCCGCGTCGGAGAAGAAGGCGGCGGCTGGCCGGGAACGTTTCAAGATGTGGCGCGCGCAACCGACCACCTGCGAGAGGTCGCAAGGAATAACAGGCTCGATCTGAACAGGGTGCTTGTTGTCGGGCATTCGGCCGGCGGACAGATCGGCTTGTGGCTGGCGGCACGGCATCTTCTTCCGGACGACAATGTTCTTAAAACATCTGATCATCCGCTTGATATCAAGACCGTTGTCAGCCTTGCGGGGGTATGCGATCTTGCCTTGATGGAAGCGACGCATCGGATGCGGATATCGGAGATGCGCGGAGCGGTATCGGATAATCCGGTATACGATCTCCTCGAGGGCACACCGTTCGAAGTGCCGGAGCGTTACGCCTTTGCATCGCCGATACAATTGCTGTCCGTTCAGTCCGAGCAAATCCTCATTCACGGGGGCTGCGACCTGAACGTTCCGATCGGAATCAGCCACAGCTATTATAACGCCGCGATGATCGCAGGTGCACCGGTCGAGCTGATCGAAATCCAGAACGCGGAGCATTTCAAGGTCATCAATCCCAGGTCCGATTGCTGGCCGATCATTGCCCGGGCAATCCTGCAGGCAGCCGAACTTCCGGCAAGGAAAATGCAATGAAATACGGCAACCTCATCGGCACGGCGATTATCACGCTGATCGCCGTCGTTATCGGACTGACCAATCCCTGGGCCCCCGCCCTGTCGGCTTTGGCGCATACCGTCTTGATGCTGCTGCTTATTACAATCGGGCTTTGGGTCTTCAGGCCATTCGGCCTGCCGTTCTCGATGGCATCGTTTTTCCTGATGGCGTCGCTGCTGATCGTGGGGCTTCCCCTCGGGCAGGTCTTCGCGGGTTTCACCAGTGCGGCGGTGTGGACACTCATTCCTGCATTGTTCTTCGGATATGTCATCCTGAAGAGCGGGCTTGGAAAGCGGATTGCGCTGCTGCTGCTCAAGCAGTTCAACCCGTCATTCACTAGTCTGATGGTTACATTTGCATTGATCGGCATCGTCCTGTCGGTGCTTACACCGGCGATTGTCGTTCGTATTGCCATCATGCTGCCGATTGCTCTGAGCTGTCTCGAAGCCTGCAAGGTCAAGGGTGATTCCCGCGAAGGAGCGCTGATCCTGCTGACGGCCTTGATGACAGCGCTGATCCCCGGAACCGGATGGCTGAGCGGTTCACTGTTCGGCCCGATCATTCAGGGCATGTACGAATCCGTTCCGCATTTGCGCGGCGTCGTCACCTTCAATTCCTGGGCGCAGGTCACCCTTCTGCCGATGGCGGTTGTCACCGCAATCATGCTGATCGGCGGCTATTTGCTGTTCAAACCGCAAACGGTCCTGAAGATGTCCAGGGAAACGTTTGTCGTGGATTATGACAAACTGGGTCCGATGGCTTCGCAGGAAAAGTGGTCAGCCATCATCCTTATCCTGAGCTTTGCGCTCTTTCTGACCGGCGGGTTCGGGTGGCACTCGATACCGGACGCGGCCATTGTGCTTTCCGCGACGTTCCTGCTGGCGGCAGGGGGAGTCATCAACCAGACCGATGTCAGTATCGGCGTGAACTGGGACAATGTCATATTCATCGGCACTGCCATGAGCTTGGGCACCATCTTTGCCTCGGTCGGATTGTCGGATTGGATCAGCTCGCTGATGATACCATTGTTGCGACCAATCAGTGGAAATCCGTGGCTGTTCGTCTATTCCGTCACGATCCTGCTGTTCCTCTGGCGGTTCTTTGACGTCGCGGTTCTGATCCCGACTAAGGCCATCCTCATTCCGACCTTGCCGTTGATCGGCGAAAGCTTCAATATCGACCCGCTGGTCTGGGTGCCGATCTTCGTGATGGCCGGTAACTCGTTCTTCCTGAGCTATACCAACATCTTCGTCATGGTCGGCCAATCGACCGTGGGTGAGAAGGGGTGGACGCAGGGGCAGATCAACAAATACGGCCTCCTTTATGGCGCCGCCTGTCTGATTTCCCTGATTGTCGCCATTCCGTATTGGCAAAGCCTGGGGATGTTCCACTGAATGAGAATGTGCGCCCGGCCTTCGGGCGCACGCCTCCCGGGCGTAATGCGGACCGTCGCATATGCCCGGAGCAAATTGGGGGGGTGCAGATGCCACATGTTTTGTGCAGGCCGATCGCAGTCGGCCAAAGGGGCTACTGGGCGGAAGGCACAGCCTATGAAAGGCAGGAAATATATCGGGACGGAAAGGGGGGACCGCCAGTTCAATATGACGCCCATATCCTTCGTCCCCACAGTATCTGCCATGCGGAATCCATGCTTCATGTCGATCTGGCGGGGCGTCCCCTCAATGCCAATGCCGACCTGACTCCGTTTCTGGGCGAAGCTGCGGTCGTGAAGATCAGGAACCCGGCCTGGGAGGATGTTCCCGGCGCCCCGGCCAAAAAGATTTTCCGGATTTCGAAAAGCGCCCTGCTGGGCGCCATCCGCGAAGCAACGGGATCCGAGGCCGTTCCTGCGCGGCTGCTGGTGAGTTGCGATCCGATGCCGCTGGACGCGAGCGGCAATCACGACCCGGACCATATTCTGGTGCTGGACTATGAAGCGGCGGCATTCGTAGGCGCTGAGCCGCAGTTCCGGCTTTATGGCACGTCATGGATTTCGTCGGACTTCGAGCCCGGCTCGCGGGAGCGTCCGGTTCACAAGAGCCTGCTGCGAAACGGGTATATCTTCGAGATGCTGGATCTGGCGAATGTCGCATCTGGTGTTTATTTCATGGTTGCGCTACCCATTCCGCTGATAGGGGCGTCCGAAGCACCGGTCTGCCCCGTGCTCTTCGCTCCCGGAGAGCTTCCCGGATAAATCAGCCTAGGTCGCGCAATGTTGGGTCTCATCGGAATATTCGTCGCCCTCGGGCTCCTGATGTGGCTTGCCTATAGCGGACGGAGCGTTCTCATCTCCGCACCGATTGCAGCCGTAGTTGCCGCGGCCTTTTCCGGAGAGCCCCTGCTCGCCCACTGGACGCTGACATATATGGGGGCGGCGGCGGGATTTATTGCGCAGTGGTTCCCGATGTTTTTGCTGGGTGCGTTGTTCGGCAAGCTCATGGAAGACAGCGGATCGATCACGTCGATCGCGCAATATCTGACCGACCGGCTGGGAACCCGCCGCACGATGCTTTCGGTCGTGCTGATTTCCGCGCTCGTGACCTATGGCGGTGTCAGTGTCTTCGTGGTGTTTTTCGTGCTGGTGCCGATGGCGCGCCAGATGTTCCGGGCGGCGGACATTCCGGGGCGGCTGTTGCCGGCCACGGTGGGTCTTGGCGCCTGCACCTTCACATTGTCGGCGATACCCGGAACGCCATCTATCAACAATTCGGTGCCGATCCCCTATTTCGGCACCACGACCTTCGCCGCACCCGGGCTTGGCATCATCGCCGCTGCGGTCATCCTCGCCGTTGGCATGTGGTGGTTGCATCGCGCCGAAGCAAAGGCCCGCAGAGCCGGTGAGGGCTACGGAAGAGCCGCGGAACCCGGCGCCCCGGTCATCAGCAAAGCCGTTCGCGAGCGGGCGGCCTCCGCGCGTGAGTTCGATCTCGCCGAACTGTCGGCATCCGAACGGAACCCTCAGGGACCCAGGTTCACCTTAGCCATCATGCCGCTGCTTGCGGTGATTGTGACCAACCTGCTGATGTCGCTCGTCATATTCCCGGCCAGCGATTATTCCTTTCTGGCCGAGCCACGATGGGGTGAAACGTCGATCGGCGCGGTATCCGGCGCCTGGTCGGTGGTGATCGCACTCGGCGTCGCCAATCTGACGGTGCTTGCGATCAATGGCCGGACTCTGCCGTCGCTGCGCGAAAGCCTTGATGCCGGCGCAAATGCCGCAGCCCTACCGATGATGATGATCGCCAGTCTCGTAGGCTTTGGCGCGGTGGTCGTCACGCTCCCCGCCTTTTCGATGGTTCGCGATGCGGTATTCGCATTTCCGGGCGGGCCGCTGGTGCAACTGGCGGTCGCCGTGAACGTATTGGCCGGGCTGACCGGCACGGCTGCCGGCGGCGTTGCAATCGTGCTTAACGCCTTTGGCGAGGACTTCATGCGGCTTGCTACCGAGCACGGCATCGACCCTCAGGTGATGCACCGTATCACGACGATCAGCGCCGGTACGCTGGACACGCTTCCGCATAACGGAACCATCCTGCTGTTGCTGCAGCTCAGCGGCATGAGCCATCGTGAAAGCTATTTCGACCTCATCATGACCGTCATCGTCAGTTGCATCGCCGGATTGGTTGCCGTCGTCGCATTGGCTTCGGTTTTCGGGTCGTTTTGAATCCTGCGCCGGTGATCAATCCCGGCGCGGTGGCTGGCGCGAATAAAGATACTCGGTCACGAACAGATCCAGATAACCGCCGCCGATATTCTTGCAGACCGTGATTTCGGTCTCTGACCGGCGGCCCGGATGGCGGCCGGTGCAAAGGTCGAAATAGTCCGCCTCCGGCCCCAGGATCAGCCCCTCGGCCACCGGCGCCGCCCCGTCGCCCGAATGCGCAAAAGCACGCCGGTTGTCGGTGAACATCCGGCCCGCGCGGCGGACGGTATCGGCGTCTGCCTCTCGCATGTCGGGCAGATAGGCCCCGACCAGATCGACATGCGCACCGGGCTTCAGCGCGCTGCCGGCAATGACTGGACTGGTGGCCATGGTGACCGCGCTGACGATATCGGCCTCGGGCAAAGCGATGGTCAGATCGTCGACCACCACCACCTCGCGCCCCGGCCGGCGAAGGGTCTCGGCCATCGCCTCGGCTCGGGGGCGGTTGCGGTTCCAGAGGATGACCCTGGTGATCGGGCGGATGGCGCAATGCGCTTCAATCACATGCGGGGCCAGTCCCCCCGCCCCGGCGATGGCCAGAACATCAGCATCCTTGCGCGCCAGAAGATCAGCACCAAGCGCCGAATCTGCCGCCGTCTTGCGATAGGTCATCGCCGCCCCGTCACAGGTCATCAGCGCGCGCCCGGTCATGCCGTCGAACAGCGCGACCAGCCCCTGAATGCTGGGCTCAGGTCTGCCAAGCTTCACGGTGCCGGGAAAGACCCCCACCATCTTGACCGCAATCATGCGTGACGGCGACCAGGCCGTCAGGTTGACGAACTGATCGCCCGTAGCGTCAGGCGCGTCGAACACGCCTGCATTCTCAAAAGGTTTGCCTTGCGTCGCATGCGCCCTGCGCAAAGCGTCGACCGCGTCGCGCCATGGCAGCCCGGCGTGAACCGCCGCCTCATCCAGATGGAACATCGCCGGTCCTTTCAGAATGCCCGCATCAGGCGGGCGGCATCGTAGATCGCGGCCTGCACGTTGCGGCTGTAGACCGCATCGCCCAGACGATAGAGATGGAAGCTCCCCGCCGGACTGGTGGCGACCGTCTGCGGCTGCAGCGCCACGAAGGCGGCATAGTCCAGCTCACCCCCGTTCACCGAATGAGGCTTCAACGCATGATAGAGGTCATCGACCGGCAGGGTGCCATATTCATGGACAACCTGATCGACCTCACGCTCTTCCTCCTTGTCGGAATGGTATTCGCGCAGGACGGCGATCAGCTTGTTGCCCTCCAGATACAGTTCCCGCAGATATTTGCTGGGGGTCATGATCGCGTCGGCCTCATAAAGGCGCTTCATGAAATTGATGCGCGCCGTGCCGCCGATGCTTTCGCCGATCATCTGGTCGGGCGTCACTACCTCGACCAGCGATCCGCGCCCGGCGATGAAATCGGCGGCGGTCAGGCCGGCATGTTCGCCGGTCACATCATAGACCAGCACGTTTCTTGCGGGCGCCACCTTGCCCGACAGGATGTCCCATGAGGACACGGTCAGGTCAGCGCCCTTGAAATCGCCCCGCGCGGCCTTGCCGCCGGTTGCCGCCACCACGACATCGGGCTGTTCGGCCAGCACCGCCTCGACTGTGGCCACCGTGCCAAGACGCAGATCCACGCCGAGCTTTTTCACCTGCATATCCAGCCAGCGGATGATGCCGCCAAGGTTGCCGCGCCAGCCCAGCGCGCGGGCAAGGTTCAACTGCCCGCCGGTTGTACCCTCCTTTTCAAACAGCACGACCCTGTGCCCCCGCGATGCCGCGACGCGCGCGGTCTCAAGTCCGGCAGGTCCGGCGCCGATCACCACGATCTTTTTCGGGCTGCCGCTCCGGCCCGTCGCATGGGGCAGCGTTTCCTCGCGTCCGGTCGAGGCGTTCTGGATACAGACCGCCGCCGCACCCGCCGACACGCGATCAACGCAATAATTCGCGCCGACGCATTGGCGGATGTCATCCTCATGACCGGCCAGCATCTTGTTCACGAAATGCGGGTCGGCGATATGGGCGCGGGTCATGGCGATCATGTCGACATGGCCTTCCTCGATCGCGCGGGTCGCCGTCGCCAGATCACGAATGGCGGAGGCATGGAACACCGGCACATCGACCACCGATTTCACCGCCGAGGCCAGGTGCAGGAACGCCCCCGTATCCCATGACATGTCGGGCAGCATCACCTGCAGGCCGCGCAGGGTATCGCCATGGCCCTGATAGACGTTCAGAAAGTCGATCAGTCCTGTTTCGGCAAAGCGGCGGCAGATATCGACACAATCGACCGCCGAGTTTCCGCCCTCCTGATACTCGTTCCCCGCGATGCGCAGACCGACGATGAAATCGTCCCCCACAGCCTTTCGAATCTCTTCCAGCACCTCGATGCCGAAGCGCATCCGGTTCTCGAGACTGCCGCCATATCTGTCCGTCCGCTGGTTGACGATCGGCGACAGGAAGCTGTCGATCAGGTGGTGCGCCGAAGCGATGACCTCCATCCCGTCGAGCCCGCCATCCCTGAGCCGCCGCGCCGCCTCGCCGAACTGGCGCCGCACCCGGATGAAATCGAAATCCTCCATCTCCTTGGCATAGGCACGGTGCATTTCCTCGCGGTTGGTCGATGGCCCGATCAGCGGCAGCCAGTCGCGGTTGTCCCACCGGCCACGACGGCCAAGATGGGTGATCTGGCACATGACCGCCGCCCCCGCGCCATGGATGCGCGCGGCGAATTTCTCCAGATAGGGCATGATCCGGTCATGGCTGATGTCGATCTGGCTGAACGGCAGCGGACTGTCGGGCGAAACCGAGGACGAGCCCCCGAACATGGTCAGCGCAAGGCCGCCTTTCGCCTTTTCCAGATGGTAAAGCTGATACCTTTCACCGGGCATCCCGTCCTCGGCATAGCCGGGCGCGTGCGAGGTCGACATGATCCGGTTCTTCAGCGTCAGGTGTTTCAGCTTGAAGGGCTTGAACAGCGCGTCATGGGCCATGGCTGTCTCCTCAGGCGGGGATGGCGGGGTTGAAGTTCAGGATGGTGTTCTTGCGGAACCGTTCGATTTCCGTAGCAGTCTCAGCGGGCGACCAGCCAAGCAGGGGGGCGGCGATCCGGGCCGCTTCCCCGGCCTGGGGCAGGCCCAGATCTGCCTCCCACCCGACAGGCAGGCGGCGGCGCAGGATGCCGGCAAGGCTGCGCGCCTGCTCATTCTGCACAACATGCATGACCGAGGTTTCGGACACCCGGTCCCCATCGGGAACCAGCCGCACCGAATAGTCGATAGGCTGCGGCGCGCCGGAGGGCTTCAGTCGACGGGCCACGGCGGCGGCCAGGCGGCGGCCCGCATCGCGATGCGTCATCAGCAATCCGCCGGTAAAGACGAAGAAGTTGGGCATCCCCTGATGGGTCAGATCATGCTCCATCACCTCCATGGAGCCGAGGATCTGCCCCTCGCGCGCGGTGCGGGGCCGCGCCCCGGCCCAGGAATAGAGCACATCCTTTCGGGTCAGCCCGATCTCGGGGAAAAGCAGCGACATCTCGTTCAGGATGGCGTCGATTTCGTCACCGCTGGCGCGGAAATTCTCACGCGTGCCCGTTGCGGGCGTATCCCAGGGGCCGATATAATGCAGATCACCCCAAGGGATGAGGTAGAAAGCCATACCGGTCGAGGTGACGGTATCGAACCCGATCCCGCGGAACCGCTCCGGCAGGCGGACGGCGATATTCGTCCCCTTGGCACCGGAATTCAGCTTGACCGTGTTGGCCCCGGTCATCGCGGTGATTTCATCCACCCAGACCCCGGCACAATTCACCACGGCGCGGGTGCGCACCTCACACGGGCCACCAGGGGTCTGCATCGTCACGCGCCAGCCCTCGCCATCACGCGATACCCCGGTAACGGGAGAGTAGTTCAGTGCCTCCAGCCCCTGGTCACGGGCCTTCATGATCGTATCGATCACGATACGCTCGGGCCAGATGAACTGATGCTCGGTAAAGGTGATGGCTCCCCGGATCCTGCCCAGATCGGCCAGCCCCTGAAGGCCGGGATAGGCACGGGCCTGCGAGGCCGACAGAACCCTGAGATCCAGCGGCACGCGGCCCGCGTCGAATATCTCCATCATCTTGAAAGCAAGGCGCGCCTTCCAGACAGGGATCGCATTATCCGGCGTCAGCGGCACGACGAAGGTCAGGGGCCGCACCCGCTCGGGCGAGGATTTCACGAATTCCGCCCGCCCCCGCATCGCGCGCCGCGTCAGTTCCATGCAGGAAAGACCGAAGCGCGGGTTCAGAATGAAGGCGGCGATGGAGTTTCCGGCGGGTGAGAAATAGCTCAACCCGCAATGCTGCAACCGCGACGTGCGGCTGGAAGTGCCAGAGCCGTAGTCGCCCCTTTCAGCCAGAAGCGTTCGGTATCCCGCTGCCGTCAGATGTTGCGCCGCCGCAGCGGCGATGATGCCGCCCCCGACCACCACCGCGTCATGGATTTCCGTCATCACCCGTCTCCATCCAATATTCCGTTGGCGGTCAGGAAATCCCTGATCCGCATTGCGGCCTCATCCGCTGAAAGTCCGGTGAGCGCCGGGCCACCACCGCCCATCGCACCGGCGCGCAGACGGCGCGGGCGGACCCGGGCGGGTTTCACCTCCGTCAGTGCGGCCAGCGGGTCGGGCGTGCCGGTGACCTGCCGCACCTCGATCCGTCCGGCGCGGGCACGGGCAAAGGCCACCGGGCGGGCGGGCGGTGCGGTGGGCGCCGCAATCAGGACCGCCGGGCGATCCAG
>JAIRJX010000289.1 GCA_031260425.1 Gemmobacter sp. | reverse complement strand
CCTCAGATGTCCGGCCATGGGATAGCCCATGACCCCGAGACCCAGAAACGCCAGTTTCGCCATCCCGATATCCTCCCGCAATTGCCCCCGGACGCGGGATCGACTAGGAACCTATCCTGGTTCCAAGGTCAAGGACAGGCCCCGATGCTCTTGCTTTTCCGCTGGCTCCTGCGCATCTTCATCGGGTTGATGGTGCTGGCCTTCGCCGTTCTGGGGATCGGCTACTACTTCCTGTCGCGCTCGCTGCCGGATTACGACGAGGATTTCACGTTGACGGGGCTGACCGCTCCGGTGGAGATCGTGCGCAACAACGACAATGTGCCGCATATCTTCGGCCAGACCGACCGCGACGTGTTCTTCGCCCTCGGTTTTGTCCATGCGCAGGACCGGCTCTGGCAGATGACCATGCTCCGGCGCACGGCGCAGGGCCGGCTGTCGGAGTTGTTCGGTGCCCGCACGGTGAAGATCGACGAGCTTCTGCGGCGCTACGATCTTTACACCTATGCGGCCGAGGCGGTGGCAGCGCAGGACAATGCCACGAAGACCGCGCTGGAAGCCTATGCGGCCGGGGTGAATGCCTGGATCGCGCAGGTCAATCTCGGTGCGCGCGGGCGCGGGGCGCCGGAATTCTTCCTGTTCTCCAACGAGATCGCCGCCTGGCAGCCGGCCGACAGCCTCGCCATCCTGAAGCTGATGGCCCTGCAGCTTTCGGGCCAGCTGGAAAACGAGGTGTTGCGCGCCCGCATGTCGCTGCTGCTGCCGCCCGAGCGGCTGAGCGACATTCTGCCCGATGATCCCGGCCCCGCCATCGCGGCATTGCCGGACTATGCCAGCCTGATGCCCGGGCCGCTGCCCATCACGACCCGGCGCGCCGAAGTGCCTGCGGATCCGCTTTCGCCCTTCCCGCGGCGGGGCCTTGCCGGCGCCTCGAATGCCTGGGCGGCCGCACCCTCGCGCTCGGCCGTGGGGGGAAGCTTGCTGGCCAACGACCCGCATCTGGGCTTCACCGCGCCGACGCTCTGGTATCTCGCACGGCTGGAACTGAGCAGCGGTGGCGTGATCGGGGCGACGCTGCCCGGAATGCCTGCGGTGCTGCTTGGCCGATCCGAGGCACTGGGATGGGGGCTGACCTCCTCTTATGTCGACGATCAGGATCTGCATATCGAGCAGGTGAACCCCGAGAACCCCGAGGAATACCGCACCCCCGAAGGCTGGAAACGCTTCGAGAGCCGGCGCACCATCATCCAGGTCAAGGACGCCGCCCCCGTCACCATCACCCTGCGCTGGACCGATAACGGGCCGGTCCTGCCCGGCTCGCACTACGATCTGCAAAGCATCACGCCGCCCGGCCATGTCGTGTCGCTGTCCTGGACGGCGCTGACCGGACAGGACGGCTCGATGACGGCGGCGCTCAGGCTGATGGCGGCGAAGACCACCGAAGAGGCGATGGAGGCCGGGCGGCTTTTCGTGGCCCCGGCCCAGAACCTGATGCTGGCCGATCGCGACGGCATCGCCATGCAGGTCATCGGTGCCCTGCCCGCCCGCGACGCCCGCCACCAGACGCAGGGCCGCATGCCCTCGCCCGGCTGGCTGGCCGAAAACCGCTGGCTCGGCATTTTCCCCTACGAGGAAAACCCGCGCTTCATCAACCCCGCGACCGGCATCCTCGGCAATACCAACAACAAGGTGGTGGATATCCCCTTCCCGCACCACCTGAGCCATGACTGGGGCGACACGCAACGGGTGCAGCGCTGGCTCGCCCTGATGAAGACGCGCGAGGTGCACACCCGCGAGAGCTTCATCGAGGCGCAGCTCGACACGGTAAGCCCGACGGCGCGGGCGCTCCTGCCGCTGATCGGGGCGGATCTGTGGTTCACCGGTGAAGCGGCGCCCGAGGGCACGCCGGAGCGGCTGCGCCAGCGCGCGCTTGATCTGATGGCGAAATGGAATGGCGAGATGAACGAGCATCTGCCGGAGCCGCTGATCTACCAGGCCTGGATGCGCGCCCTGCAGGACCGGCTGGTGCGCGACGAGATCGGGCCGATGGCCGATGAATTCACCCGGATCGAGCCGGTCTTTCTCGAACGGGTCTACCGCAATGTCGCGGGGGCGGCGATCTGGTGCGATGTGATCCAGTCCGCCCCGGTGGAAAGCTGCACCGACATGGCGCGCATCGCGCTGGACGAGGCGCTGCTGGGCCTCTCGGAAACCTATGGCCCCAATCCGGAAAGCTGGCGCTGGGGCGATGTGCACCAGGCCGCGCATGATCACCCGGTGCTGGGCGATGTGCCGCTGCTGCGCTATTTCGTCAACATCCGTCAGAGCACCAGCGGCGACGACAATACGCTGATGCGCGGCAGCCCCAAGGGGACAGGACCGGAGCCCTGGCTGAATGTTCATGGCGCGGGCTATCGCGGGGTCTACGACTTCGCCGATCCCGACAGTTCGGTCTTCGTCATCGCGACCGGCCAGTCCGGCCATCCGCTGAGTCGGCACTACGACAATCTCGGCGAGCGCTGGCGGCGCGGGGAGTATATCCCGATGAGCCTCGATCCGGATCTGGCGCGGGCGGCGGCGGTCGGGGACGGCATCCTGACGCCGGCCCCCTGAGAGCCGTTCCCCGAGACCAGTCGAACAGGGGGGATATCGCGGGGGCTGTGCCCCGGAGGGCCTGCGGCACATTCGGCCCTGAAAACCAGTCCCCGGATGATTTTCCGGGTGGTGGACGGGGGGCTGTCTGCCCCCCGACGCTCCCCTTCGGGAAGCTCCCCCCGAGGATATTTCAGAACAGATGAAGCCATAGGCGCTTTTCTGTTCATCATCTGTTCAAAAATATCCTCGGGGGTGAATTGAGCCGAAGGCTCAAGAGGGGGCGCGAGCGCCCCCTTCGCGGCATCGCAGCAGGGATACGGTGAGCCCTGAGAGGTGCCCTTTTCCGGGTCAATCCAGCCTCTGCGGCAGGGGGAAGCCGCGAACGAACTCCTCCGGCGGCACGGCGCGCCTGCCTTCACGCTGCGCCAACGTGACCTCCACCGCACCTTGGCCGCAGGCTATCGTGAGGCCGTAAAGCACCTCGCCGGGCGCGCCCTGCCCTTCCGCCAGGCGGCTGCCGAGCAGCTTCACCCGCTCGCCCGCCACCTCGCACCAGGCGCCGGGAAAGGGCGAGAGGCCGCGGATCAGCCGGTCGACCTCCACCGCCGGGCGGCGCCAGTCGACGCGCGCCTCGGATTTGTCGATC
This sequence comes from Gemmobacter sp., assembly GCA_031260425.1. GTDB lineage: Bacteria > Pseudomonadota > Alphaproteobacteria > Rhodobacterales > Rhodobacteraceae > Gemmobacter. Next base: position 5,808 of record JAIRJX010000289.1, on the reverse strand, counting down.
TTCTGCGCATAGCTCACCCCCTCCTCAGACTGAGGCATGGGTCTGAGCTCCGACAGGCGGTCCAGCGCATCGAGGATCAGCCGCGCCCCCAGGGCAGCGAGGCGGTCATGAAGCGCGCCGGTGGTCTCCTCGGCCCCGATCGGCACCGCCTCGCGCAAAAGCACCGGGCCGGTATCGAGCCCCGCCTCCATCCGCATGATGCAGATGCCGGTCTGCGCGTCCCCCGCCATGACGGCGCGATGGATGGGCGCGGCCCCCCGCCAGCGCGGCAGCAGCGAGGCGTGGATGTTCAGGCAGCCATGGCGCGGCGCATCCAGCGCCGGTTGCGGCAGCAAGAGGCCATAGGCCACCACCACCACGACATCGGCCTGCAGCGCAGCGAACTCCGCCTGCGCCTCGGGTGTTTTCAACGAAACCGGGTGGCGGACCGGCAGGCCAAGGCTTTCGGCTTTCGCCTGCACGGCGGAGGGGCGATCCTTCTTGCCGCGCCCTGCGGGGCGGGGGGGCTGCGAATAGACGCAGATCACCTCATGCACCGACGCCAGCGCCTCCAGCACCGGGACCGAGAAATCGGGCGTGCCCATGAACACGATCCTCATCCCCGTCTCCGCAGTTTTTCCGCCTTCGCAGTCAGCATCTTGCGCCGGAGCGGCTTCAGGTGGTCGAAATACATCCTGCCGTCGAGATGGTCGATCTGGTGCTGAACGGACGTGGCCCAGAGGCCGACGAAATCGCGCTCCTCCTCCAGCCCATCGGCGTTGAGGAAGCGCACCGTCACCGCGCGAGGGCGGCTGATCACGGCGGAAACGCCGGGCAGGTTGGGGCTCGCCTCCTCATGCTCGCGCAACTGCACCGAGGCATGAAGCAGTTCGGGATTGGCCAGCAGCACCGCGCGTCCGCGCTCGGCCGAGCAATCGACCACCGCGAGGCGCAGCATCACGCCCATCTGCGGAGCGGCGAGGCCGACACCCGGCATTGCCTCCATCGTGTCCACCATATCGCGCCAGATCGCCCGGATCTCGTCAGTGACCGCCGCGACCCGGGCGGCAGGTGTTTGCAGCCGCCGGTCGGGCCATTGCAGGCAGGGCCGGACGGTCATGCCCGGATCTCCGCCTCGGCGCGGGCGCGGGCCTCGGGCGAAAGCCGGTGCAGTGTCACGATCCCGTCGAGATGGTCGAATTCGTGCTGGGCACAGATCGCGTCGAAGCCGTGCAACTCCTCCTCGCGCTCCGCACCATCGAGGCCGATCCAGCGCAGGCGGACGGCACGGGCGCGCGAGATCTCGGAGGTGAGGCCGGGCAGCGAAAGACAGCCCTCGGGCCCGGTGGCGCGGTCATCGGACATCCACAGGAGGTCGGGGTTGACGCAGACGCGCGGCTGGCGCGCACCCGCCTTCCAACCGGTATCCATCACGAAAAGCCGCAGCATCGCGCCCACCTGTGGCGCCGCCAGACCGCGGCCGGGGGCGGCATACATCGTCTCCAGCATGTCGGCGGCAAGGATGCGCACGGCCTCATCCACGCCCTCCACCTCGGCGCAGCGGGTGGAAAGGCGGGCGTCGGGCCATTGGAGGATCGGCAGCACCGTCATTCACACCTGCCGCGCGCGTTCGCGCTTCAGCTTCTCCATCTTCCGGGTAATCATCTGCCGCTTCAGCGGCCCGAGGAAGTCGATGAAGAGCCGCCCGTTCAGATGGTCGATTTCGTGCTGCGCACAGGTGGACCAGAGGCCCGCGAACTGCTCCTCCTGCGCCGATCCGTCAAGCGCGGTCCAGCGCACGCGGACCTCGGCCGGGCGCTCCACCTCGGCATATTGCTCGGGGATGGAGAGGCAGCCCTCCTCATAGGTCGACAGGTCCTCCGAGGCCCAGGTGATCTCGGGGTTCACCATCACCAGCGGGCGGTGCGGAGCGGGATCCTTGGTGCAATCCAGCACGATCAACCGCCGCATCACGCCCACCTGCGGCGCAGCGAGACCGACGCCCGGCGCGTCATACATGGTTTCCAGCATGTCCTCGGCCAGCCTGCCGATCTCGGCGGTGATATCGCCTACTGGCTCGCAGAGCTTCTTCAGGCGCGGGTCGGGATGGATCAGGATAGGGCGTATCATGCGGATGATTTACGCATTCGCGGCCTTGCGCGCAATGGCGCGCGCGCCCTACCCTGCGGCCGCCACTCTGCGAGGCCCGCACCGTTACCAGGAAGGACAGCATGACCACCACCCCGGATTTCGACGAGATCATCAACCGCCACGGCACCCATTCGGTGAAATGGGACATGATGGAAAGGATATATGGCGTGCCCGCGACGGACGGCCTCGCCATGTGGGTGGCCGACATGGAGTTCCGCCCGCCGCGTTGCGTGCAGGCTGCGGTGGAGAAGATGGCGGCGCATGGCCTTTACGGCTATTACGGCGACGAGGCGGAATACCTTGCCGCGATCCGCTGGTGGATGCAGACCCGCCACGGCTGGGAGGTGCCGCCGGAGGCGATCTTCACCACCCATGGCCTCGTCAACGGCACCGCACTTTGTGTCGATGCCTACACCGAGCCGGGCGACGGGGTGATCCTGATGACCCCGGTCTACCATGCCTTCGCCCGCGTGATCCGTGCCGCCGGGCGCGAGGTGATCGAATGCCCGCTGACGGTGGAGAACGGCCGCCATGTCTTCGACACCGCCGATTGGGAGGCGCGGGTCACGCCGCGTACGAAGATGCTCATCCTCTGCTCGCCGCACAATCCGGGCGGACGGGTATGGAGCATCGCGGAATTGCGCGCCGTCGCCGCGTTCTGCCGCAAGCATGATCTGGTGCTGGTCTCGGACGAGATCCATCATGATCTGGTCTTTCCGGGGCAGACGCATACCGTGATGCCGCTGGCCGCGCCCGAGATCGTGGACCGGCTGGTGATGATGACGGCGACGACCAAGACCTTCAACATCGCCGGATCGCATTCCGGCAATGTGATCGTGCTCGACCCTGCGCTGCGCGCGCGTTTTGCGGCGCGGATGACGGCGCTGGGGATCTCGGCCAATTCCTTCGGTCTGTTCATGGCGAGTGCCGCCTATAGCCCCGAGGGCGCGGCCTGGGTCGATGCGCTGATGGCCTACCTCGACGGCAACCGGCGGCTGTTCGACGAGGGGATCAACACCATCCCCGGCCTCGGCTCGATGGCACTGGAGGCGACCTACCTGGCCTGGGTCGATTTCGTCGGCACCGGCATGGCCCCGTCCGAGTTCATCGGTCGGGTGGAGAAGGGCGCACGGATCGCGACGAATCACGGTGCGAGCTTCGGCGCGGGGGGAGAGAACTGTCTGCGCTTCAACCTTGCCATGCCCCGCGCACAGGTGGCCGAGGCAGTGGCCCGGATGCAGGAGGCGTTCCGCGACCTGCAATGACGCGCTGTCGGCCGGGCGCCGACCCTCTGTCAGGCGGCGGAGGGTTGTCGTCCCAGGTCCTGTGTGCCGTGTAAGCCCCTCCCCTTGCCAGGAACACGGCACGTAGTGCCGCCAGGCAGCGCCCGCCCTCCCTCGTGCGGGCGCTTCAGGGACGTCGGCGCGGGATATAAGCAGGAGTGATTGAACCACAAAGTGGCGACCACAATCGTATCAGGAGCCCGCCCGCGGTCGGGCGCCGCCCTTCATTGCGCGGGACGGCGAGGGCGGCAGTGCGGCTTCGCCGAGGCCCCTCCATCTCCTCCTGTCCGGTGCAAGCGCGGCTCGCGCCGTGCCCCTGCCCTGTGCGAGCCTCAATGCCGAGGCAGATACGCCGCCGGGGCATCTGGATCCCGCGCATAGTCTAACGGCGGCGTCTCGCTCACCATATTGCTGCGCTTGAAAGTGCAGACCAGCAGGCCGTTCTCGATCTCCGCCGCGACGATCAGCCCTTGCAGGATATGGCGCGCGCCATCGTAGACATCCACCATCCCCCGCAGCTTCGGCGCCCGCCCGGCATCAAGCACGATGCCCTCTTCGCTCAGTGACAGTACGGGAAACACCGCCTCGCCCAACTGCACCCGCAACCGGCTGCGCCGCGCGCGGCGGAACCGGGCGAGCGCCAGGCCATCGCGCAATTCCTGAGGCAGATATTCCAGCATCGCCACCTCCCGCGGGGACGGAACGTCGTCCTGCAAGTCTCTGCCGAATCATGTTAAAAACAAGGCAACAACCGACAAAACAAATATGAAACCGTCATGCGGTGCCAACGCGTGGCCGCAACGCCACGGTGCCGGAGTGGACCGGTATTCTCCTCCGGCACCCGTGCAGCCTATCCGGGAAACAGCCATTTCCACCATTCCCAACCAGAGGGGGTAGCACTGCCCGGGCGGCTCATGCAGCAAGGGGAGGGGCCCCCTGTTGCCTGTCTGTAACCCCGGACCAGACGGGAACCAGAGTTCCGGCCAGTGCGCGCCCAGCCGATGGCGGGGGCTTCTCGCCCGCCATGGCAGGCGCCGGCCTCCCGGAGGCGCCCGGGATCGCCGTTGCCGACGGCCCTACGCGATGGGCAGGGCCTCGCCCGCTGCGCTCGCCGGTCGATGAACCCGTCTGTACGGTGTGAACCCCGTCCGATGGGGCGGCCGGGCACTGCCCGGCGGCGTTTCGTGCCTTGTTCCGGGCATCGCGAGGGCCCATAACTGACCGGTTCCATGGTCTGGATACGTTGAACCGTGCCTTGTTCCGGGCATCGCGCGAACTCGATACGCGACCCGTGTTGCCCGGCAGGCGCAAGGGCAAGGACACTGCCCGGATTTCCTGCACATGCCCGGATTTCCTGCACCTGATTGACTTCCTCCAACGAAGGCGCTGCTATGCGGCCTGCAACGATCCGGCGATCGGAGGGCATATCTTGCACCCGCTGCTCATCCTCATGCACCTTTCGGCGGCGGTGATGCTGCTCCTCTGGGCCGTGCGCATGGTGCGCACAGGGATGGAGCGCTCCTACGGCAGCCGGTTGCGTGAGACGCTGCGCCGGTCGCGCGGCGGGCCGATCGGGCTGGCAGGGGCCGGGATGGCCATGGCGATCCTGCTGCAAAGTGCTACCGCCGTAGGGATGCTGGCCGCCGGTTTCGCGGCGACCGGGATGCTCCCCCCCGCCTCGGGCCTTGCGGCGCTGCTCGGGGCCGATCTCGGCTCGGCGCTGGTGGCGCGGCTTCTTGCCTTTGATCTCTCGGATCTGATCCCGGCACTGATCCTGACCGGCGCGGTGATGTTCCTGAAATTCGAGAGCCGGCAATTGCGCCAGCATGGCCGTATCGTGCTGGGCATCGCGTTCATCCTCATGTCGCTGAAGATGATCGGCGAGGCGACGGAGCCGATGCGCGAAAGCGTGGTGTTGCCCGGCGTCATGGCCTATTTCGAACGCGATCCGCTGACCGCCTGCGTGGTGACGGCGGTGCTGACCTGGGCCATGCATTCCTCGGTCGCCATGGTGCTTCTGCTGGCAAGCCTGGTGCAGGCCTCGGTGCTCTCGTTCGATGCGGCGCTGCCGATGCTGGTCGGCGCCAATATCGGCTCGGGCCTGATCGCAGCCTGGCTGACGCGGAGCCTCTCGCCGGTGGCGCGCCGCATCCCGGTGGGGAACCTGATCTTCCGTATCGGTTGCGGGCTGGCGGCGCTCGCGGTGCTGGTGCTGGCCACCCTGCCGCTGGACGGGCTGGCGGCGCGCGCCGATTTCCGGCTGGTCAACGCCCATGTGCTGTTCAATCTCTGCCTGCTCGTCCTTTCATTGCCCCTGGTTCGTCCGATGGAGCGGCTGACCGCGCTGCTTTTGCCCGAACCGGTGGCGGAAGAGCCGGTGCTGCCCGCCGATACC
>JAIRJX010000232.1 GCA_031260425.1 Gemmobacter sp. | reverse complement strand
CTGGCCTTCCTTCCAGTCCTCGCCGCCGGTCATCTTCACTTCCGGCTGCAGGGCCGGGCGGTCGCCGGTCTGCTCGAAATGCTCCTTCATCGCGCCATCGATGGCGTCCTGCATCGCCTCACCCAGCAGACGCGGGCCAAACTGCTTGCGCAGAAGCGCCAGCGGCACCTTGCCCTTGCGGAAGCCCTTCATCTCGACTTCCGGCTGCGCCTCGACCAGTTTCTCCTGGACCTTCGCATCCAGCTCCGCCGCCGTCACCGTGATGGTGTAGCCGCGCTTCAGACCTTCGTTCAGGGTCTCGGTGACCTGCATGGGTATTTCCCGTCCTTTTCACATCTCTGGTGCGGGTGAAGGGACTTGAACCCCCACGCCCTGCGGCGCCGGAACCTAAATCCGGTGCGTCTGCCAATTCCGCCACACCCGCTTTCCCAAAACACGACTGGCCCCTTGCGAGGCCGCCACGCCCGGAAATTCCGCGTCCTTCTAACAAAGGCCCGCGCAGGATGCGAGGGAAAAATACGCGCAAGTCCCGGGTTGCGGCACGGGCGGGGCGACCCGCGCCCTGGTCCGGCCAGGGTGCGGGCTGACACGGGGCAGGAGCCTTGGGAAATCGCCCCGCTCGCCTTCGCCCTCCCTTGCCACAGCGGGCAGCGCCCGCCCGGGCGGGCGTTGAAACAATTGTGGTCGTCACTTTATGGCTCAACCACACCTATGATCGATCCCCGCGCTGGTATCACCAGAGCGCCCGCCCGGGCAGGCGCTTACGCGCCTTGCTCCGGGCTTGGGTAGCGGGCTCATTCGAAGCGGAATCGGGCCGGTATTCCAGTCGGATATCACCGTTCTTCAATCCTGGCGAAGCCGATCCCCCCCCCTGCCGCCCTCGGCAGAACGAGTGGACCGGGACCACCGGGACGAAGGGGGCTCGATGCCCCCGCCGGCCCGCTTCCCCGCCTCAGCCGACATGCACCCCGTGCCGGGCCGCAAGATCGGTGAAGAACTGCCAGGCCACCCGGCCTGAACGCGCGCCGCGCGTGGCCTGCCATTCGATCGCTTCGGCTCGCAGCACCTCAGATGCCACCACTATGCCATAAGCCGCGCAATAGCCCTCGATCATCGCGAGGTAGTCATCCTGCGAACAGGGGTGAAAGCCGAGCCACAGCCCGAACCGGTCGGAGAGCGAGACTTTCTCCTCCACCGCCTCCGACGGACTGATCGCCGAAGAGCGTTCGTTCTCGATCATATCGCGCGGCATCAGATGGCGGCGGTTCGAGGTGGCGTAAAGGATCACATTGTCCGGCCGCCCCTCGATGCCGCCGTCAAGCACCGCCTTCAAGCTCTTGTAATGCTGATCGTCATGGCTGAACGACAGGTCGTCGCAGAAGAGCACGAACCGTGCCGGCGCATCGCGCAGCACGTTCAGCAGCCGGCCGACCGAAGCCAGATCCTCACGCGCCAGTTCCACCAGCTTCAGATCATGCCCCTCGGCCCGGATCGCGGCATGGACTGCCTTCACCAGCGAGGATTTCCCCATCCCGCGCGCGCCCCACAAGAGCGCGTTATTGGCGGGCAACCCTTGGGCGAAATGGCGGGTATTGGCCAGAAGAGTATCGCGCGCCCGGTTCACCCCCACCAGCAGGTCAAGCTCCACCTTCGCCACTTTCGCCACCGGCTCCAGCCGATCGGGCGTCACGTGCCAGACAAAGGCGGCGGCGCTGCCGATATCGGGCGCCCGCTGCGGCGGGGGCGCAAGGCGTTCCAGCGCCTCGGCGATCCGGGTCAATGCGGCCCCGGTCACCCCCTCTCTCCCTCGGCGTCGTCATCTTCGTCCCAGAGCCCTTCGGCCCTGAGCCGCGCCTCACGCCGTTTCTCGATGCCGCGGATCAGGAAGACCGAGATCTCGTAAAGCGGATAGACTGCGGCGAAGAGGATGATCTGGCTCATCACATCGGGCGGCGTCGCCACGGCGGCAAGGATCAGGATGCCGACGACGGCGTATTTGCGCATAGCCGAAAGGCCCTTCGACGAGACGACCCCCGCCTTGCCCAGCAGCACCAGAAGCACTGGAAGCTGGAAGCAAAGGCCGAAGGCCAGCACGAATTTCATCGTCAGGCCCAGATATTCCTGCGCCGAACCCTGGAATACGATCCCCGGCAGCGGTGCCTCGCCCGCCGCCGCCACGCCCTGCGTCGCAACCTCGCTGCCCGGCGCATTGGCGGCCAGCGTCGCCGTCTCCTGCCCCATCTGCTGGAAGGTCAGGAAGAAGCCGAAGGCCATCGGCAGCACGATGTAATAGGCAAAGACCGCACCCAGGAAGAACATGCCGGGCGAGGCGATGAGGAAGGGCAGCAGCGCATTCTTTTCCGATTTGTAAAGCCCCGGCGCCACGAAACGCCAGAGCTGGAAAGCGATCACCGGAAAGGCAAGGCACAACCCGCCGAAGAGCGAGATATTGATGGCGACGAAGAACCCCTCCTGCGGCGAGATGAGCTGCAGAAGGCAGTTCTGCCCGCTATCGGCCAGCGCCCTGCAAATGGGGCGCGACAGGAAATTGAATACCTGCATGGCGAAGGGGTAGACGGCAAACATTGCCACGACGAAAGCCGTCACCGCCCAGATCAGGCGGCGGCGCAACTCGGCCAGATGTTCCACCAGCGGCGCGGAGGTATCGTTGATCGTATCTTCGGACATGCTTCAATCCCGCGGGGGCGTGGGCTCGGGGGCCGGCGCGGCCTCGGCTTCGGGTTCTGTCGGGCTTTCGGCAAGGTCTGCCTCCATGTCCGCATCCGCCGCGATCTCGGCCGCGGTGGCGGCCTTCGCCTCGCGCGCGGCACGTTCCTCGGCCTTGCGCGCCGCCAGGGCAGCGGTCTCGGATCCGGGGGCGGCGGTGGCGCTTGCAGACGGGGCGGAGGGTTTGGCGGCGGGCTTCTTCGGATCCCAGTTCTCGAACTTGGTCGCCGCCCGATCCAGCGCATCGAGCCCCATGCCCTTCTTCGACATGATGTCATTCATGTCGCGGCGCATCTCGTCGAGGCCGGCGGTCTTTGCGGCGTCGTTCATCGCCTTCTGGAACTCACGCGCCATGGAACGCAGCTTGCCGGTGAACCGGCCGAGCGTATGGAACATGCGCGGCAGATCCTTC
>JAIRJX010000223.1 GCA_031260425.1 Gemmobacter sp. | reverse complement strand
CATGATGCAGGCACCGGGGCGTGGATCATGATCGACGCCATGCTGGAACGCCGCTTTCCTGACGCCGCTGCCATGGAGACGGTGGCACTGCGGCGTATCCCGGGCTTTGTGCGCGGCTATATGGCCGGCGGGATCGGGGCCGAGGGCTGCCTTGGCCGCAACCGATCGGAGCTCGACGCGGTGCGGCTGATGCCGTGTTATCTCTGTGAGGAGTTCGAGCCCGATCTGGCAGTGGAGATCGCGGGCGCGCGCTGGGCCGCGCCGTTCGGCGTGGCGCCCCTGGGTCTCGGCGGGCTGATCTGGCCGGGGGCGGAGCAGGCCATTGCCCGCGCGGCGGCAGGTGCGGCCATCGGCCATGTGCTTTCCACCTATGCGACCACGGCTATGGAGGGGATCGCGCCCCTCGCCGGGCCGGGGGCGGCCTTCCAGCTCTACCCGCCCGCCGATCCGGGGATGGAGGCCGACATGATCGCCCGTGCCCATGGCTCGGGTTACCGGGTGCTGATGGTGACGGTGGATATCCCCGGCCCGACCCGCCGTCGCCGCGACATCATGAGTGGGCTTTCGGTGCCGCCGCGTTTCGGTCTGCGTATGGGGCTGGAGGTCATGGGGTCCCCGCGCTGGGCGCTGGGCATGGCATGTCGCGGGATACCGGAATTCCAGAACCTTTCGCCCTATTTTCCCAAGGGTGGTGTGGCTGCGGCGTCGGAGTTTCTGGGCCGGATGATGATCGGCCATATCGGCCCGGCGCGGCTGGCGCGCATCCGCGCCGCCTGGCCGGGGCGGCTGATCGTGAAGGGCGTGCTGGACCCGGATGAGGCGGCGGAGGCGTTGGTGCTGGGTGCGGACGGAATCGTGGTGTCGAACCATGGCGGAAGGCAGCTTGATGCGGCGCCGACAGCGGTGGATGTGCTGCCCGCGATGCGCGCGCGGCTGGGCGAGGGCGCGCTGATCCTTGCCGATGGCGGGGTGCGTTCGGGGTTGGACATGGCGCGGCTGATCGGGCTCGGGGCGGATGCGGTGCTGGTGGGGCGACCGTTCCTCCATGCCGTGGCGGCGGCTGGGGCGAGGGGGCCTGCGCACCTCACGGCGGTGCTGCGCGACGAGTTGCGCACGGCGATGATCCAGCTAGGTGCGCGAACCCTTGTGGACCTGCGCAGGAGGGTATGGAGGCGGGATGCTTGAGGAACTGCGCGCGGCGCTCGGGCTGCTCGGCTGCCTGACCGGGGCGGATGTGCCGGAGGCGGCGCGCTCTGACACCAGCCGATGCGGGCGGCATCTGCCGCTGGCACTGCTGCGCCCGGCGACGGTCGAGGAGGTGTCCGCGGCGATGGCGATCTGTCACCGTCACGGGGTGCCTGTGGTGCCGCAGGGCGGAATGACCGGGCTTGCCGGCGGCGCCAATCCGGGGCCGGAGGCGGTGGCACTGTCGCTGTCGCGCCTCAACGGGGTGGAGGAGATCGACCGTGAGGCGATGGCGAGGGTGGTGCGCGCCGGCACCGTGCTGGAAGCGGCGCAGAAGGCGGCGGAGGCCGAGGGGCTTTTGCTGCCTGTTGATCTTGGCGCGCGGGGATCGTGCCAGATCGGCGGCAATATCGCCACCAATGCCGGCGGCGTGAGGGTGTTGCACGACGGCATGACCCGCGACAACCTGCTGGGGCTGGACGTGGTGCTGGCCGACGGGACGGTGCTGAGCCAGCTTACGCGGGTGGTGAAGAACAATACGGGCTACGACCTGCGCCACCTGTTCGCCGGGTCCGAGGGGACGCTGGGGGTGATCACCCGTGCAGTGATACGGCTGCGTCCGCTGCCGTTGCCGCGCGGCACGGCGCTGGTGGCGCTGCCGGATTTCGCCGCCGTGCTGCGGCTGCTTGCCATGGCGCGGGCGCGGCTGCCGGGACTTTCGGCCTTCGAGGCGATGTGGCGCGATTATTTCGGCTTCAATCAGGCCCAACTCGGGTTGAAGCTTTTCCCTGAGCCGCCGCCCTTCGCGGTGATCCTGGAGGCTGAGGAGGGCGAGGCGCTGGAGACCCTGCTGGCAACGGCGATGGACGAGGGTATCCTCACCGATGCGCTGCTGGCGCAATCGTTGACGGAGGCGCGGCGGTTCTGGGAGGTACGCGAAGGGCATATCATGGATGCCGTATTGCCGGGGCTGATCAATCTGGATGTGAGCCTGACCACCGGGCGGCTTGATGCCTTCGCCGGGGCCTGCCGGCAGGCGCTGCTTGGGCGGTTTCCCGGAGCGCATGTCAGTTTCTACGGCCATGTCGCCGACAGCAACCTCCATATCGCGGTGGCGCTGCCCGGCGGTGGGACCGAGGCTGAGGTGCATGGGGTGGACGCGGTCACCTATGGCGTGGTGCGGGACTTCGGCGGCTCGATTTCGGCCGAACACGGGATCGGCACACTGAAGCGTGACTGGCTGGGCCATTCGCGCAGCCCGGCGGAACTGGCGGCGATGCGGGCGATCAAGGCGGCGCTCGACCCGAAAGGCATCCTCAACCCCGGCAAGGTTCTGCCGCCGGAGTGAGATTCTGGTTCGGGCAGGATCGACACCCGCATATGTCGCGGTCGGGGAGGATGACGTTGCAAGCAGTTGCGGTTGACATCCCTGTAGTCCGGTCAGGTGCGCGTATTGCGACCGGCTCACAACTCCGCTTCCTGTCGCAGCATCTGCGAATGGAAAAACCAGAGGAAGTTGCCATGTATGAATATGATACCTCTGGGGCAGGCGTTTCTTCACCTGAAGAAGGAAATCATTAATGCTCTGGAGTGCGGCAGTTTTGATGATCGCACTGACTCCCCTCGTAATCAACATCATTTTTTAACTACAAGAAATGGTGCAGGAGATACAGGCCAAACGTAAAATTCAAATCTTACTATTTCAGGTTTATGACCAGGCGAACGGAAACAGATGATGGTGTTCTGATATTTATTCTCAAAGGTTTCCCCAGTCTTGTCTGGGCAATGATAGTTATCGGCTTTCCGTGGGATTGAAAGTGAGCACAAAATCCTGCGGGGGCTTGATGTTTCATGGAACACCCGCGCATCGCCTCTTTCCAGGCGGCCCGTGTGAACCCGCGCCAAGCCCGGAACAGTTGCGTGAGCGGCCCGGGCAGCGCTACGCCCGCCCTCCGGGCGGGCGTTTCGGTGACGCTGGCGCGGGGATCGGGATCAGGCGGAGTTACACCTTAAAGCGGCGACCACAATGGTCTCGGCGCCCGCCCACGGTCGGGTGCCGCCCTCCGTGGTGCGAGGGTAGAAGTGGCGGTTTCTCCGAAAAGCCTTGCACCCTGCGGGCGCCTCTCCGCCCGGTGGCGCTACGCTCCTTGTGCCGGGCTTGGCGCGCGCTCCCACGGGCTGCTTGGGCAGAAGGGATGCACGAGTTTTGTCCCCCGGCTGCCGGTAGGAGAGCCTGACCACCAACCAGCATCAATCCTGCCAGTCGGGTTTACGCTTCTCGAGGAAGGCCCGGATCCCCTCGTCGGTATCGCGCCAGAGCATGTTTTCCTGCATGATGGCTGCGGTCCGTGTATAGGCCTCGGTCAGGGGCAGCCCTATCTGGTCGTAGAATGCGCGTTTGCCGATCCTTACCGCCGCCGTCAGTTTCCTTGCCACGGTTTGCGCCAGCGCCAGTGTGGCCTCAGAGAGGTCCGTTCCCGGCACCACGCGGTTGACGAGGCCCACCTCGCGGGCGCGGGCAGCGTCGATGAACTCTCCGGTGGTCAGCATCTCGAAGGCCACCTTCGCCGGCACATTGCGGCTGAGCGCCACCATCGGTGTCGAGCAAAAGAGGCCGATATTTACCCCGTTCACCCCGAACCGCGTGCCCTCCGCCGCCACCGCCATGTCGCAGCTGGCGACGAGCTGGCAGCCAGCGGCGGTGGCGATGCCATGCACTTCGGCGATGACCGGCTGCGGCAGCGCGGGGATTTGCTGCATCAGCGCGCCGCAGCGGGTGAAGAGATCCAGGAAATAGGCGGCACCCCTGTCGGGCGCCTGCCTTGCGGCCTGCATCTCCCTCAGATCGTGCCCGGCGCAGAATGCCTTGCCGGCGCCGCGCAGGATGACCGTATGGATCCCGGGATCGCCCGCTACTTCGTCGAACCGGGCCGAGAGTGCGGCCAGCATCGCATCGGAGAGTGCGTTCAGGCTTTGCGGCGCATCCAGGGTCAGCCGCGCCACCGGGCCGAAATCCTCACGCCGGATCAGGTCAGTCATCTTGTCATTCCTCCCGTTTGCGGAAAGGCTAACGCCGGGACGCGAGGGAGGAAAGCGTGACGCGCGATGACTTGCAGGCTTTTCTGGGCCGCGAATTTCCGCAGGTGGCCGAGGATTTCTTGGTGGAGGCGACGGGTGAGGAGGTCACCTTGCGCCTGCGGGTGGCCGAACGCCACTTGCGGCCCGGCGGCACAGTTTCCGGCCCCAGCATGTTCGCGCTGGCCGATGTGACCTTCTATCTGGCGCTCCTCAGCCGGATCGGTGAGGTGGCGCTGGCGGTGACCACGAATTGCAGCATCGACTTCATGCGCAAGCCGGTTGCCGGGCGCGACCTGATCGCCCGGGCGCGCATTCTGAAGCTGGGCCGGGTGCTGGCCGTGGGTGATGTGCTGATCACCTCCGAGAGCGAAACGGCGCCGGTGGCGCGCGCCTCGCTGACCTATTCCATTCCGCCGAAGGGGTGACCCTGCTTTCGGATGGCCCGGACGAGGCCGGCAGGGAATGGCTGTTTGCTGCAACAACACGAGGCGCCAAGGCTATCCATCACCTTGGCCTGTGCGGTGAGAAACTTGTCGCCGACAGGCCTTAGGTCAGGGTGTCCACATCCAGCACCAACGGCTTATGTTCCCTGTCCCATTCGCTGCGAATGATCTCAAAGTATTTGAGGTCTCCCCCAAGATCCGCAATCACCTTGTCCACGGATTTCTGTACCGCGCCCTCAGATATGTCTCCCTTCACCTTATATAGCCTGGGTATCCAGAGAAATGGAATGGGCACCCAGCGATGAATGTCTTTCTCAGTACTCACAAACGGCATCAAATGAAATTCCAAGCCCTCCTTTCCCTCGAAGAAGGACAGGTCATATATATTTCGACTAAGCCTGATCCTGTTATCGTACGCCAAAATCGATAAGCCCACATCATCAAAAACAAAACGAAGCAGATCCAACGTCAGTGAGTTTTGCAGCGAAACAAAGTTGTATTCCAGGTGACCGTCCATCCCGAAACGGTGAGTGGAAAACATGGTGGGCTGGAACTCCACATCCTCCAGAATGGGAATTATCTCCTCCCGGAAGGATTGGTCCAAAAGCTTGAAGGCTGCTTTACGATCCTGTTTCAGGGTGCTCATCTGGCTGCCCTGTGTAAGAGGGCCGGGTGAAGCTGCCCTCGATTGCCGCCCCGTTCTCGATGGCCAGCGTCTGATAGCTGGCATCGGCCATCACCTGCGCCGTGGCGCGCAGTGTCAGGCTCAGGCAGGAGATCCTGCCCTCGACTGTACCGCGCAGGTCCACGGTCTCGGCCATGATGGTGCCTTTCAGCCGACCTCCAGGACTGATGACAACGGTGCGGGCCGTCACGTTGCCCTCGATCTCACCTGCCAGATCCACGATACCTTCGGAGCCGATATCGCCGGTGATGCGCACATCCTGAGCGATGACGGAGCGGCCGCCGGATGCAGCGGCACGGGATGATTCGGCAGGCAGGGTCATGGCATAAGTCCTATTGGGCTTTTCCCCGATAGAGGCGCAGGGGGCGGCGAGGGTCAAGAGGGGTCGCTTCGGGCCGGGGGATTCCGGGCGGAAGATTTCCGTGGGCCCGGCCATTTCCGCACGTGACAACACTGTAGCGGGATGCTTCTGTGGATATGATCAAATCGAGCGGCCAGAGGGTCGCCCCAGGGGAGCAAGGATATGCACGCGGATCTGATCCTGACCAACGCGAAGGTGCTGACCATGGATGCCGGGTGCCCGCGCGCCGGGGCAGTGGCGATACGGGCGGGCCGGATCCAGGCGGTGGGCACTGCTGCCGGAATATCGGCGTTGGCCGGCCCTGAAACACGGGTGATCGACGCGGGCGGGCGGACGCTGCTGCCGGGCTTTGTCGAAAGCCATCTGCATCTGGTGCTGGGTGGTGCGGAACTGACGCAATTGCAGCTCGGCGGGCTGCACGGGCTGGACAAGCTCCGCGCGGCTTTCGCCTCTTACGCCGCGAAACATCCCGACGCGCCGATCCTGCTGGCACAGGGGGCGGAATATGGGATCCTCGATCACCCGGCGACCCGGGCCGATCTGGATCAGGTGATCGCCGGCCGGCCCATCGCCATGATGTCGCCGGATCATCACACGGTCTGGACCAATACTGCGGCTCTCCGGGCGGCGGGTCTCCTGCATGGGGCTGTCACGCCGCATGGGCATGAGGTGGTGATGGGGCCGGATGGCCTCGCCACCGGCGAATTGCGGGAGTTCGAGGCCTTTGGTCCGGTGCTGGCCTTGGGCGGCGAGGCGCATCTGCAACTCGGCATCGCGACTGGGGCCGAGCCCGATCCCTGGCCCGATGCGGCACAGCGGGCGGCGGACAAGGCGAAGATTGCTGCCGGGCTTGCCCATTGCGCGGCACAAGGCATCACCTCGATGGTGAATATGGATGGCAACCGCTACACGCTGGCGCTGCTTGCCGAGATGGAGGCCGAGGGGCGGCTGACCGCGCGGGTGAAAGTGCCCTTCCACTTCAAGCCGCATATGGATCTGTCGGAGCTCGACCGCGCCGAGGCGATGACCCGCGACTTCGATACGGAGATGCTGTGCTGCGGTTTCGTGAAGATGTTCATGGATGGCGTGGTGGACAGCCGCACCGCGTATATGGCGAACGACTATCCCGGCCGCCCGGGCCACCGTGGCGAGCCGTTGTTCGAGCCGGAACGCTTCAAGACCATCTGTGCCGAGATCGACCGGCGCAGCTTGCAGATCGCCGTCCATGCCATCGGCGACGGCGCGGTGCGGGTGACGATCGACGGCTATGAGGCGGCCTTGCGCGCCAATGGTCAGCGCGATGCCCGCCACCGCATCGAGCATATCGAGTTGATCGACCGGGCCGATGTGCCGCGCCTCGGCGCGCTTGGCATCACTGCCAGCGTGCAGCCACCACACCCGCCCGGCGTGATGGATTTCCCGATGGAGCCGACGATGAGCGTGGGCATCGCGCCGGAGCGGCACCGCGATGCCTATCTGTGGAAGACCCTGAAGGACCATGGTGCGCCGGTCGCCTATGCTTCGGACTGGCCGGTGACGGATGTCAGCGTGATGCGCGGCCTGCAGGCCGCTCTGACCCGACGCGCCTATGAAGGGGGGCAGGACGAACGGCTCGACCTGATGGAAAGCCTGCACGCCTACACTGCCGGCGGCGCCTGGGCCTCCCACCGGGAAGCGGTGACCGGCTGCCTCCGCCCGGGTCTCGCCGCCGATCTGGTGCTGATCGACGGTGATGTCGAGGCGATTCCGGCGGAGGAACTGGGCCGGACGGGAATCGCCCTGACGATCTGCGGCGGACGAATCACCCATTCGGGACGGGGATTCGCCTGACTCGGGGGATTCGCAGCGGGGATCCGGCGCGATTTCCGCCATAGGCCGGAAATTTCACCGGCGCGGTTGCCGGGCAACCCGCCGTCACTCGGCTTTTTCTTGCGCCCCGACCTCCGCTTTGTCCTGCAAAACAAGGGTTTCATGACGGCTCAGTGAAAATTCTTTGACGGTTTCCTCAATTTAACTCTTGCGGGCATGTTTATGTTTCCCTAGATAGCGCTTCACCGAGACGTTGTGGCTGAAGCGGGAGCGGAGGTTGCTGCTGTTGAGGGAGCTGAGGCGGTTGTGC
>JAIRJX010000222.1 GCA_031260425.1 Gemmobacter sp. | reverse complement strand
GCTCAGCAGCCCGGAATTGACGACGCCATTATAGCCGAGGATCACTTTCCACAGGAACACCCGGATCAGATAGGAGGTCCAGAACGGGATCGTGATCAGAAATAGCCACAGCGACTTGCGCTCCGGCGCGACATGGACGCTGACGAAATAGGCCACCGGATAGGCCAGAAGCACCGTGATGAGCGTTACGCAACTCGCCACCCAGAGCGAGCGCACCATGATCGCCTGATAGATCTTGCCGCTCCAGACATCGACATAGTTGCCGAAGGTGAAGCCGGCCGAGGCGCCGATCTTGCTGTCTACCATCAACGAGTAGATCAGCACTGCCGCCAGCGGTGCCGCCAGCAGCATAAGCGCATAGAGCGCGGTCGGCGAAACCAGCATCAGCCCGTTCGCGGCCTCGGAATTGCCCAAGCGGCTGCGGGAAGCCCCCTGTCGCATCATGTCCCCTGTCGCATATCGCCGGATCCCGGCTTGTTGTCCTGTTTCCCGGAAACCTTGCACAGGCGCGATGCCAAGAAAAGGGGGCAAATCGGCGATTCCATCGCCTCTCAGGGGGAATTTACGGAACGGAGTGAAACAACGACATGAAATTACTAAGAAAATAATTTGATCATTTTTATCAGACCGCCATGTCCGAGGGCGGCCGCGCCAGCATCCGCGCCAGTGTGTCCACTGCCTTGTCAAAGCGCTCGCGCGGGATGGCGCCGGCCACCGCGATACGCAATGCGTGCGGCGCGCGACCATGGATCAGGGCGTATTCATCGGCCTGCCGGATCAGCACGCCCTCCGCCTCGGCCTGCCGCGCGAAGGTCGAGGCGCGCCAACCGGGAGGCAGCGGCACCCAAAGGAAGGGAAGCCCCGCCTGCCATCGGATATCGAACGCGCCGAGCGCGTTCACCGTGCCCTGCAGCCGGTCGGCGAACTCGGCCTGCACCTTGCGGCGCAGCTCCTGTGCGACCCCGGTTTCCATCAGATCGAGACAGAGATCCGAGACCGGCCGGGCCAGCGCAAAGAAGCCGTGCTGCGCCGTGAGCCGCCCGGCCTCGCCCATCCCCACCGGACACACGACGGAGCCGAAGCGCAACGCGGCCGAGATCGATTTCGACAGCGAGCTTACATACCAGGTTCGTTCCGGCGCTATGGCGCGCAGGGTCGGCAACCGGCTTTCGGCCGCCGAATAACAATCATCCTCGACGATCTGGAGGTCATAGCTTCTGGCGATGGCGGCGATCTCGGCCCGACGCGCCTCGCCCATCCGGCTGGCGGTCGGGTTCTGCGCCTCGGGCGTGACGACGAGGATCTGCGCGCCATGGCGGCGGCAGGCGGCCTCCAGCGCCTCGGGCACCATGCCCTCGTCGTCGATATCGATGCCCACCATCTCGGCACGGACCAGTTTTGCCGCATGACGGATGCCGGGATAGGCCAGATCCTCCGCCAGGATCACCGGGCGATCGCCGCGCAGGCAGCACAGGAACACCAGCAGCAACCCGTTCTGCCCGCCATGGGTCAGCACCACATCCTGTTCGCCGATACCGCCCAGCACCCGGTCCGACAGCCAGTCGCAGACCGCCCTCCGCAGCGGCGCCTCGCCACGTTGCGAGGGATAGCCGAGCCAGGCCGCCTCCAGCCCCGTCCCGATCCGCTCCATCGCCGCTGAAAATGCCGCGCCCTGCCCGACATCCGGCAGTTGCGGCGAGCGGAGGTCGACCAGCCACGGCTCGGACTGCAGATCCCGTTCCTGAAACAGCCATTGCGTGGGGCCAAGCCGCGGCGCCCGCGCCGCAACGAATGTGCCCCGCCCCACGGTCGCCGCCAGCAGGCCCTCCTGCGTGGCGAGTTGATAGGCGCGACTCACCGTGCCCGGCGTGACATGCAGCGTCCAGGCCAGATCGCGCACCGTCGGCAATTGTGTCCCCGGCATCAGGTCACCGGCGCGGATCGCCTCGCGCAGCGCCCTTGTGAGCGCAAGATACTTCGGCCCCGGAAAGACGGACAGGTCAGGTTGCCAGCTTGTATCAGTCACAATGTTCCCCTGGCGGCTGCCGGAAATATATTGTATCCATATGCCTATATCCATTCCAGCATTGTATCAACACAAAAAGGTGCTTCCATGGCCTGGTCCACGCTGACCGTCCCGCCACCTTCCCTGCCCTCGGTCCAGGCGCTTCTGCGTTTTGGCCCTCGCTTGGCGCGGAAACTGCCGGTCTGGAAGACCGGTCACCGAAGCCACCGCGCCCTGACCGGATTCGATGCATGTCTGCCATGCGACATCGGACTTTCTCGTGATGTCGCAATATCCGAAACCGGCAAGCCCTTCCGGCACACCTGAACGTGCCCCCACTCGTACCCCTGACTTGGGCCGGTTCCGCCGGCCCTCTTTTTTTGTCCGCCGCCGGCCCGCCCGACCGCAAAGCAAAAGGCCCGCGAAAACCGCGGGCCTTCCTGTTGCCTTCCGGCAGAGCTCAGCGCTTCGAGAACTGGAAGCTGCGGCGGGCCTTCGCCTTGCCGTATTTCTTCCGCTCGACCACGCGGCTGTCGCGGGTCAGAAAGCCCGCCGCCTTCAGCGCGCCGCGCAGCGACGGCTCATAAAGCTGCAGCGCCTTCGAGATGCCATGCTTCACCGCACCAGCCTGGCCCGAAAGGCCACCGCCCGCCACGGTCGCGTAGACATCGAACTGGCCTTCGACATTGGCCACCTGGAAGGGCTGGCGCAGGATCATCTGCAGCACCGGACGGGCGAAATACGCACTCATCGCCTTGCCGTTGACCACGACCTTGCCCGAGCCGGGCTTGACCCAGACGCGGGCCACCGCATCCTTGCGCTTGCCCGTGGCATAGGAGCGGCCAAGCGCATCACGCTTAGGCTCACGCGGCGCGGCGGCCTCGGCCGCAACCGAAGCGGCGGCGCCCGAGACGGCCGCTTTCAGATCGTCGAGGGATTTGATGTCAGTCATGATCAGGCGCTCCGGGTGTTCTTGGGATTGAGCGCCTTCACGTCGAGGACGGCGGGCTGCTGGGCTTCATGCGGATGCTCGGTGCCGGCATAGACGCGCAGATTGGACATCTGCCTGGCACCCAGCGAGTTGCGGGTGATCATGCGCTCGACGGCCTTGATCACGACGCGCTCGGGATGCTTGCCTTCCAGCACCTCGCGCGCGGTGCGCGACTTGATGCCGCCCGGATGGCCGGTATGCCAGAAATACTGCTTGTCGGCACGCTTGTTGCCGGTCATCTGCACCTTGTCGGCATTGATGACGATCACATTGTCACCCATGTCCATATGCGGCGTGAAGGTCGGCTTGTTCTTGCCGCGCAGGATATTGGCGACGATCGTGGCGAGGCGGCCCAGAACGACGCCCTCGGCGTCGATCAGGATCCACTTCTTCTCGATATCCGCCGGGGTAGCGGTGAAGGTTTTCATGTCGGTCCCATGGAATTGAAGAGGCAAGGCGCCCCTGAATCTCGGATGGCGGCTTGTCCCCGATTTCTCGGCGCGGGTCAATCACCATCTGATCAAATATACTTATACAAATCAATATCTTAGAAAATAGGTATCAATATACCCCAAAATATCCGCCCTCACCCCACCCGGGATTCCCCCTGCCGGAGGCAGGCCCGAGGTTGCCGCGCGGCACGCGCGGTGGCCGAGAGGAAAGCCGCACCGCCGCAGGCGGTTCCTCCAAGCAAGAACGGATCGTCATCCCCTCGAAGCGCCCGCTTTCTCCCTTTGACGACCGCACAACGAAGTGCAGCGCCCGACCGTGGGTGGGCGCTGATACGATTGTGGTCGCTGCTTTATGGTGCAAACACACC
>JAIRJX010000190.1 GCA_031260425.1 Gemmobacter sp. | reverse complement strand
AATTCACCCCCTGAGGATATTTATGAACAGATGAAGCCGGGGGTGCTTTCCTTCGCGGTATTCTGGGGGAACGAACTGCGCCGCTCAAAACCAACGGTGAGCTGCAGCGGATGGGCGGGATATGCGACGGCAGACCGCCCCGGGGGTGCTTTGGCGGATGATCAATGTCTGGCGACGCATCGCCGGGGCGGGGTGGCCAAAACCATCGGCGCGCCCATCCGTGGCCGGGCCGGTCCTTCGCACCGCTGGGGGCGAGGGGCCAGAGCGCGCGGGTCTCGCCCGGGAACGGAATGAGCCTTGAACGCCTGCCGATCTGTCCTAGACTGCGCGGAAGATCGCGCGAGGGAGGCAGGCATGGACGGGCAGTTGCGGCATCGCGGCGTCATGACGGCGGCGGGGGCGCTGGCGGGTGGGATCTGCTATCTTCTGTTTGAAGCGGTGAAGCGCGGCGCGCTGAGCGGGTATCCGGCTCTGGCGCTTTCGACGCTTGCGCTGGTGTTCTTCGCTGCGCTGCTGATCATGGTCGGGCCGACCGGCCTGCGCCGGGCGGCGCTGTCGGCAGGGGGGCTTGCCCTGGTGGTCGCCGGACTTGCCGTGCTGGCCAACCTGCGCTTCGCGGATGACGACGGCCTCTTTCATTCGGAGATGCTGGTGTTGGCGGTGCTGGTGCTGGCCTTCCTGCCGCAACCCTTCCTGATCGCGGCGGCAGGACCGGGTTGGCGCGATTATCCGACGCTGTTTTCCGAGGCGTGGAGCATCGTGATCCGCTATGCTGCCGCCGGACTTTTTGTCGGCCTGGTCTGGCTGCTGCTGATGCTGTGCGATCAGTTTCTAAGTATGGTGGGGATCGGGGTGATCGGCTGGCTGGTCAGTTCCGGTCCCGCCATGCTGCTGATCAGCGGTGCCGCGCTGGGTCTTGCGATCGCGGTGATCGACGAGATGGCGGACAGCATGTCGCCTTCGCTGGTGCTGCGGCTCCTGCGGGTTCTGCTGCCGGTGGTGCTGGCGGTGCTGGTGCTGTTTCTCGCGCTGTTGCCGGTGCGGGGGCTGGATGGGCTGTTCGGCAGGTTGTCGGCGGCAGCGACGCTGCTGGTGATGGCCGGGGTCTCGGCGACGCTGGTGACCTCGGCACTGGACCGGTCGGAGGCCGAGCAGACCCGCAATGCGCTGGTTCTGCGCGCGGCGCAGGCGATGGCACTGCTGGTGCCGGCGCCGGCCGCGCTTGCCGCCTGGGCGGTATGGGTGCGGGTGGCGCAACACGGCTGGACGCCGGACCGGGTCTTCGCCGCCTGTGCTGTGGTGCTTGGGCTGGGGTATGGTCTGCTTTACCTGCTGGCCGTGCTGCGTGGGGCGGGCTGGACCGCACGGGTGCGGCAGGCCAACGTCACCATGGCGCTGGTGCTGATCGCGATGGCGGCGGCGCTGCTGACCCCGCTCCTCGACCCTCAGGCAATTTCGGTGCGTAGCCAGCTTGCCCGGCTGGATGACGGCAGCCTTGCCCCCGAAGATTTCCCGGCCGCCGAATTCGCCCGCTGGGGCCGTGCCGGGGAGGAGGCGCTGACGGCGCTGCGCTTGCGTGCGGCGGAGCCCGGGCAGGAGATGCTGGCCCACGTCCTGCAAGGTGCGCAGCAGGAGTGGCAGGAGCCTGATCCCGTTGCATTGCGGGCCGAGCTCGTGCGCCTCCTGCCGGTGCAGCCACCGACCGCCGCGCCGCTGCGCGACCGCCTGCTGGCCGCGCTCGACCCATCCACCCTGGCGATGTGGCGCGACGCCTGCCGCACTCCGATCGATGATGCCGGCACGCCGGGCTGCGCGCTGATCGCGGCGGATTTCCGGCCCGACCTGCCGGGTGACGAGGCGATGCTGTTCCTGTGGCGGCCATGGGATGCGCTGGAAGTGACGGTCCATGGCTGGCGCGGCGATGAGCGCGACGAACGCAATGCCGAGCCGCGCGACGGGGACGCGAGGCCCTATGGCGATGCGGCGAAGGCGCTGCTGCGCGCGGCGCAGACCGAGGCGGCACCGCATCTGGTGCCGGTCACCGTGCAGGCGCTGCACCTCGGCGGGATCGATCTGGTGCCCCGGCTGCCCTGAGGGGCGAGGCGCCCTGGGATGGATCGGCCGTGGGAGCCCCGGGATGCCGTGAGTATTTCATGAAACATCTGCCCAGTGCTGTCGCCCCCGCCGGCGCAGGATGGCCGGAGAAGGGAGGGAGCTATGTCCGTCCCTTTGGACAGGCGCTTTGCGGATAGCTGCGCGGGGATCGGAGCCAGGCGGGTGCGGGGTGCCCGACCGTAGGCAGGTGCCGTCCCGTCGCTGTGCGGGGTGTCAAAGGCGGCGCGGTTTCACCACAGGGGCATATGAGTGCGCCCCAGACGAATTCAGGCCCGCGTCCTGGATAAGATGCAGGTTCCTCCTAAGGGAATTGTTAAGCGGTTCGGCCTAGTCTCGTCGGGGGAATCGAAGGGAAAACCCATGCACGGCCTCATCAACCGCTCGCTTCAGTGTTTTTTGCGCGATACCTATGGCCCGTCGGTCTGGGCGGCGGTGGCGCGCGAGGCCGGTCTTGGCTTCGACGGGTTCGAGCCGATGTTGACCTATGATCCGAAGCTGACCGAGGCGGTGGTCGAGGCGGCTTCCCATCTGCTGCACCGGCCGCGCGATACGGTGCTTGAGGATCTGGGAACCTATCTCGTCTCGCATCCCAATATGGGGGCGCCGCGGCGGCTCTTGCGGTTCGGGGGCGTCGGCTATGCAGATTTCCTGCATTCTCTGGAGGAGCTGCCCGGCCGTGCCCGGCTGGCGCTGCCTGAACTCGACCTGCCCGCGCTGGAACTGACGGACCATTCGGCGGCCGATTTCACCCTGATCTGCCGATCGCCGCTTGCCGGTGCCGCGCATGTGGTCGTGGGTCTGCTGCGGGCGATGGCCGATGACTACGGCGTGCTCTGCCTTGTCGAGCATCGCGGCCATGACCAACGAGGCGAGGTGATCGGCATTACGCTGGCCGAGACGGCGTTCAGTCCCGGCCGCCGCTTCGACCTCGCTGCGGGGGGGCAGGGATGAGCACGCCGTCCTGCCTCGATCCCGCCATGCTCGGCCTCTTGATGCCGATGCATGTAACGCTGGATGCACATGGCACGATCGGAGGGGCCGGGCCAACGCTGGTGCGCCTGATGCAGGGGCCGCCGGACGGTCAGAGCTTTTTCGACCTGTTCGAGATCCGCCGGCCCTCCGGCATCACCGACCCGGCGGAACTGGCGCAGCGGGCGGGGCAGCGACTGTTCCTCGTGGCCCGCAACCTGCCTGCGACGCCGTTCCGTGGCGTGATGGTGCCGCGGATCGGCGGTGGAATGATGCTGAACCTCTCCTTCGGCATCGGCATTGTCGAGGCTGTGCGCGATCACGGGCTGACCCATGCCGATTTCGCACCCACCGATCTGGCGATGGAGTTGCTTTATCTGGTGGAGGCGAAATCCGCGATCATGGAGGAGTTGCGGGCGCTGAACCTGCGGCTTCAGGGCGCGAAATCCATGGCCGAGGAGCAGGCGTTGACCGATACGCTCACCGGGCT
>JAIRJX010000099.1 GCA_031260425.1 Gemmobacter sp. | reverse complement strand
CGCCCGTCAGCAGCGCCAGCACCGCGGCGCCACCCAGCAGGGTGGTGAAGAAGCCGCCGGTCGCGGGCAGGGTTTCCGGGAAGATCAGCGTCAGGAACCGCAGCGCGGCATAGACGCCCACCTTGGTCATCACCGCGAAAAGAGCGGCGACCGGTGCGGGAGCCTCGGCATAGGTGGCGGGCAACCAGACATGCAGCGGCACCAGCGCTGCCTTCAGCGCGAAGACCGCAAGCAGCATCGCCCCGGCCAGCCGGACCAGTGCGAAGTCGCCCTCGGGCAGGAGCGGCAGCTTCACCGCGAGATCGGCCATGTTCAGCGTGCCGGTCACCGAATAGACCGTCGCCAGCGCCAGCAGGAACAGGGTGGAACCCACAAGGTTCACCACCACATACTGCACCCCCGCCTTCAGCCGCGCCGCGCCGCCCCCGTGGACCATCAACCCGTAGGAGGCGATCAGCAACACCTCGAAGAACACGAAAAGATTGAAGGCGTCGCCGGTCAGGAAGGCGCCGTTCAGCCCCATGAGCTGGAACTGCCAGAGCGCGTGAAAATGCCGGCCCCGAGCATCTTCGCCACTGGCCATCGCGTGGCACTGCGCGATCAGCGCCAGCAGGGCGGCCAGTGTCACCATCAGCGCGGCCAGCCGGTCGCGCACCAGCACGATGCCGAAGGGGGCGGGCCAGTCGCCGAGGAAATAGGCCTCTGCCCCGGTCTCGCGCATCAGCCCGATACCGGTCAGCAGTAGCAGGAGAGTGGCCGCAGTCGAGGCAATGCGCGCGAGCGCCAGCCGCTCGCGCAGCGCCAGCAGGCAAAGCGCGCCGGTCAGGGCGGGCAGCAGCACGGGGAGGATGATCCAGTGGCCGCTCATCCGCCGTCGCCTCGCGGGCCACCACTCTCCGGCCCTTCCGCACCGCCTGCCAGATCCACCCCGTCCTCTCCGGTGGCAAGGAAGGCGCCGAGCGCCATCACCACCAGCACCGCCGTCATCCCGAAGGAGATCACGATGGCCGTCAGCACCAGTGCCTGCGGCAGCGGGTCGGTATGGCCCGCAGCACCTTCGGCAAGAATCGGCGGCTGGCCCGCCACGATCCGGCCCGAGGCGAAGATGAAGATATTGCAGGCATGGGAGATCATGGTCAGCCCGAGGATGACCGCAAAGCTCTGCCGTCGCAGGATCAGATAGAGGCCGGTTGCGGTCAGCGCGCCGATGGCAGAGGCGACGAGAGGCTCCATCACCGCACCCTCCCGCCCGGCCGGTCGTCGCAGTCGGGGGCCGTCCCTGGTCCGGCACGCAGCGCGATCCGGCTCAGCGAGGCGAGTGCCAGCATCACCGCGCCAAGCACGGTGAGGAACACGCCGAGGTCGAAGAGCGTGGCGGAGGCCAGTTCGATCTCGTCAAGCGGCCACAGGCGCAGATGGCCGAAGGCCGAGGTCATGAAGGGCCGCCCGGCCAGCCAGGATCCGGTTCCTGTGGCGGTGGCGATCAGCAGCCCGGCACCGATCAGCCCGTGATGGTCGATGCGCAGGCGCGCCTCGGTCCAGCCGAGGCCGGAGGCCATGTATTGCATGATCAGCGCGATGGAGACCACCAGCCCCGCGATGAAACCGCCACCGGGCATGTTGTGGCCACGCAGGAAGATGAAGATGGCGACCATCAGCGCAAGCGGCAGCATCGCCCGCGTCGCCACCACCATCAGCAGTGATCGGTTCCCTGATCCGTCGCGGACCGGGCCGGAGGAAAGCAGCGTCGAGGCAAGCGCAAAGATCAGCGTGGCGGCGATACCGAGCACGGTGATCTCGCCGAACGTGTCGTAGCCGCGGAAATCGACGAGGATCACGTTGACGACATTTGCGCCGCCGCCCGGCACTTTCGCATGGGCGAGGTGATAGGCGGAGATGCCGGGAAAGGCGAAATCGCGGGTCATCAGCGTATAGGCCAGAACGGCGACGGCAAACCCGGTCGCGCCCGCAAGCAGGGCATCACGGGCGCGGGGCAGGCGGGCCTCGACCGGGGTTTCCCTCGGCAGGACCTTCAGTGCCAGGAGCATCAGCACCACCGTCACCACCTCGACCGAGATCTGGGTGAGGGCAAGGTCGGGGGCCGAGAGAAAGGCGAAGCCGAGCGAGACGATCAGCCCAACCACCCCCGCCAGGATCAGCGCCAGCAGCCGCTGGCGATGGTGGCGCACAAGGGCGAGGCAGGCTGCGATCAGCGCGGCCCAGGCCAGCACCGCCACCAGACCGACCGGCTGGAGCGCGCGCGTGCCGGGCTGATGCGGGCCAAGGCGGAAGGCCGCCCAGCCGGTCAGCAGCAGCGTGATCAGCATCAGCCCGAGCGCACGGCTCAGCCGGCCGCCATGCAACATCCGGTCGAGGTGGCGCGCGGCACCGGTCAGCCCGGCAAGCCCTGCCTCGAAGATCCGCGCGGCGTCGGGCCAATAAAGGGCGGCGCGGGCGCGGTCGAGCCGCCCCTGCAGGCCCACGAGCAGCAGCCCGCCCCCGATCACGGCAAGCGAGAGCCAGAGCGCTGCATTCTCCGCGCCGTGCCAGAGTGCGAGACGGGCATGGACCGGCGCCCCGGTCACCGCGCCGGTCGCGGCGTCGACCAGCCCGCCCGTCAGCGTCATCGGCATCAGTCCGGCCAGCACCGTAATCCCGGCCAGCACCGCAGGTGCTGCCCAGAGGCCGGGGCGGGGATCCTGTGCCGCCCCTGCGGCGTGCCGGGGCCCAAGGAAGGTGCTGCCGACCAGTCGCAGCGCATAGGCGACCGAAACCGCACTCCCGATCAGTATCAGTGCAGGGATCGGCCAAAGACCGATC
>JAIRJX010000082.1 GCA_031260425.1 Gemmobacter sp. | reverse complement strand
CCTGCGGTGTGGTGCCGGAGAAGAAGGCGAACCTGCCGGTCGAGCTTCCCTATGACGTGAGCTTCGACAAGCCCGGAAATCCGCTGGACCGCCACCCGACATGGCGTGACTGCGCCTGCCCGAACTGCGGCGCGAAAGCATCGCGCGAGACGGATACGATGGACACGTTCGTCGATTCGTCGTGGTATTATGCCCGTTTCACCGCGCCCCGCGCCACCACGCCGACGGTGGTGGCGGATGCGGAATACTGGATGAATGTCGACCAGTATATCGGCGGTATCGAACACGCGATCCTGCACTTGCTCTATAGCCGCTTCTTCGCCCGCGCCATGCACGCGACTGGCCATATGCCCGCCAAGGCGTGCGAGCCCTTCGATGCGCTGTTCACGCAAGGCATGGTGACGCACGAGATCTACCGGACCAGCGATGCCAATGGCCGCCCCGTCTACCACCTGCCGGAGGATGTGATCCGCTCGGAAAATGGCGCCACGCTGAAAGACGGGACGGCGGTCGAGGTGATCCCCTCTGCCAAGATGTCGAAATCGAAGAAGAATGTCGTCGACCCGATGAACATCATCCGCGATTTCGGCGCCGACACCGCGCGCTGGTTCGTGATGTCCGACAGCCCGCCGGAACGGGATGTGGAATGGACCTCCTCGGGTGCCGAAGCCACGGCCAGGCACCTTGCCCGGGTCTGGCGGCTGGCCGACGAGATCAGCCGCGATACGGGCCCCGCCGGTGATGAGGATGCGGCGCTGGCCCGTGCCACCGCCCGCACCATTGCCGACGTCACCTTCGGCATCGAGAATTTCGCTTTCAACAAGTCGGTGGCCGCACTTTACGCCTTCACCAACACACTGGCGAAATCGAAGGCGGGGGGGGCTGCGAAACAGGCCGCGATGCGGGCAATGGCGCAACTGATGTCGCCCATGGTGCCGCATCTGGCCGAAGATGTCTGGTCGATGCTGGGCGGTGCGGGGCTGGTCGCGCGCGCCGCATGGCCCAAGGCGGACCCTGCGCTCCTGATCGAGGACAGCGTGACGCTGCCGATCCAGATCAACGGCAAGCGGCGGGCGGAAATCAGCGTGCCGAAGGACATGGTTTCGGCAGAGGTTGAAAAGATCGCGCTGGCGAACGAAGATGTGATCAGGTTCCTTGCCGGGAATCCGGTGAAGAAGATCATCGTCGTGCCGGGCCGCATCATCAATGTCGTCGCTTGACCGCCGCACCCTGCTGCTGGGCCTTGCTGCCCTGCCTGCCTGCACCTTCACCCCGGCCTATGCGCCGGGGGGGCCTGCGGCCCGTCTGCAAGGTGCTGTGCGGGTCGACAGCCCCGACACCCGTAACGGCTTTGATCTGGTGGAACGGCTCGAGGAACGGCTGGGCCGCCCCGGGGCGCCGCGCTACCGGCTGGGCTACCGGATCGAGACCCGCCGCATCGGCGTCGGCATCACCCCGGAAAACGCCATCACCCGCTATCACCTGAACGGCCGCGTCGACTGGTGGCTGGCGGATGAGGCGGGCACGCGGCTGACCGAGGGCGTGGCGGAAAGCTTCACCGCCTGGTCGGCCACCGGCCCCACAGTGGCCGGGCTTGCGGCGGAGGAGGACGCGGCGTTCCGGCTGATGCGCATCCTTGCCGACCAGATCGTCACCCGCCTGATCGCGGTTTCCGGCAACCTGCCGTGAAGCTGACCGGGGCCTCCGCTGCGGCCTATTTCGGCAAGCCCGATCCGGGGGCTGCGGGGGTGCTGATCTACGGGCAGGACGCGATGCGCGTGGCGATGCGCCGGCAGGAGGTCATTCGTGCGCTGATCGGGCCGGAGGGCGAGGCCGAGATGCGGCTTACCCGCCTCTCAGCGGCGGATGTGCGCAAGGATGCGGCGCTTCTGATGGATGCAATGAAAGGGCAAAGCTTCTTTCCCGGCCCGCGCGTCGCCTTCCTTGAGGATGCGACCGACACGCTCGCCCCCGCCGTGACCGAGGCGCTGAAGGACTGGCGGCCGAGTGATGCGCAGATCGTCGTCACCTCCTCAAACCTCACCACGAAATCGGCGTTGGTGAAACTGTTCGACGCTCACCCCACCGCCCGGTCCATCGGTATCTATGATGATCCGCCCTCGCGCGAGGAGATCGAGGCCGTGCTGCGCCACAGTGGCCTGCGCGAGATCGGTCGCGAGGCGATGAACGACCTGCTGGCGCTGGCCAAGGAACTCGCCCCCGGTGATTTCCGCCAGACGGTGGAGAAGATCGCCCTCTACAAATGGGGCGATGACAGCCCGCTCAGCCCGACCGAGATCGTCGCCATGGCGCCGGCCACCAGCGAAACAGAAATGGACGACATGTTCGATGCGGTGGCAGAGGGACGCGGTCCCGCCGTGGGCCTCCTGATGCGGCGGATGGAGGGGCAAGGCGTGCTGCCGGTCACGCTCTGCATCGGTGCGCTGCGGCACTTCCGCACCCTCCATGCTCTGGCCTGCGACCCGCGCGGTCCGGCCTCCTACCGGCTGCGCGGCCCGCGCCGCGATCGCGTGCAGCGCCAAGCCGAAAGCTGGGGCCCGCGCCGATTGGAGGATGCACTGCGCCTGATCGTGGAAACCGACCTCACGCTACGCTCCACCTCACGCGCGCCGGCGATGGCGGTGATGGAACGCGCCCTCATCCGGCTCGCGATGATGAAGCGCTAGAAAGGGGGCGCTCACGCCCCCTCTTGCCTTTGGCAATTCACCCCCCGAGGATATTTATGAACAGATGATGGAGAGGGCCCTCCTGATCATCTGTTCATAAATATCCCGGGGTCCGGGGCAGAGCCCCGGCGCGGCGCGGCTGGAGGCATTCGATCCGTGCACCGGCACCGGCGGTCGTGGCATGAAATTGTGCGTGGCTCATGGAGGCACGCCGTCGAATATATCCTGCCCCAGACGTATCCGGGTCAGGAGAAAAAGCCCTTGGTCTCATCCCGGCCCCAATGCCCTGGCTTTGATCAGAACTCCAGCGAGCGGTCGCCGTTCCCGTCGCGGATACGCGAAGGCAGGCCCATGGTGTTGAGGAGGTTGATGAAGGGGCCAGGGTCGAGCTCCTCGACATTGACCATGCTCCCCACATCCCAGGTGCCCTCGGCGATCAGCAGCGCCGCGGCGACCGGGGGCACGCCGGCGGTGTAGCTGATCCCCTGCGAGCCGACCTCCTCATAGGCTTCTTTGTGGTCGGCTATGTTGTAGAGCAGGATCTCCGTCTCCACCCCGTCCTTCATACCGCGCGCCACCGTGCCGATGCAGGTCTTGCCGCTATAGGTCGGGGCGAGGCTGGCCGGGTCGGGCAGCACGGCCTTCACCACCTTGAGCGGAATGACCTCTTGCCCCTCGGCGGTTCTCACCGGCCGTTCGGAGAGCAGACCGAGATTTTTCAGCACGGTGAAGACGTTGATGTAGTGATCGCCGAAGCCCATCCAGAACCGCACATCGGCGTCCCTGTCGCGGTTGGAGAGCGAATGCACCTCGTCATGGCCGGTGAGATAGGCCTTCTGCTCGCCCACCACCGGCAGATCCCAGACCTTCCCGACCTCGAACATCCGGTTCGATTGCCAGGCGCCATTCTGCCAGGAATAGACCGTGCCGGTGAATTCGCGGAAATTGATCTCCGGGTCGAAATTGGTGGCAAAATATCTGCCGTGGCTGCCCGCGTTGATGTCGACGATGTCGATCGAGGCGATGCGGTCCAGCATCCCCTCGGCCACCCGCGCCCAGGCGTTCACCACGCCGGGATCGAAGCCGATACCAAGGATTGCGGTCACCCCCGCCGCCTTGCAGCGGTCACGGCGGAGCCATTCGTAATTGCCATACCAGGGCGGGGTTTCGCAGATCTTTGCGGGGTCTTCATGGATTGCGGTATCCAGATAGGCCGCGCCGGTTTCGATACAGGCTTCGAGCACCGTCATGTTGACGAAGGCGGAGCCGACGTTGATCACGATCCGGCTGGCGGTCCGGCGGATCAGTGCCGCGACGGCCGCGCTGTCCATCGCATCCACCGCATGGGCCTGAAACGTGCCGGGCTCTTTCATCGCGCCTTTCGCATGGACGCCAGCGATGATCGCCTCACATTTTCCCACGCTGCGGCTGGCGATATGCAGCGCGCCCAGCCGGTCGTTATGCTGCGCGCATTTATGCGCCACGACCTGCGCCACGCCACCGGCGCCGATGATCAACACGTTCCGTTTCACTTTGAGCCATCTCCTTCAAGGACCGAGGGAGCCATTGGGGAAGGGAGAGTCTCAGCCGAGGCTGCTCTCATAGTCGGCATAGCCGAATTCGCGTTTCAGGGTCAGGGCTCCGTCCGGTTCGCGCACCACGATGGAGGGCATTTTCACGCCGTTGAACCAGTTCTTCTTGACCATGGTGTAGCCGGCGGCATCGGCGATGCTGAGCCGGTCGCCCACCTGTAGCGGGGCGGGAAAGCTGAACTCGCCGAAAATATCGCCGGCAAGGCAGGATTTGCCGCAGACCATCCAGGGGTGATCGCCCGCCACCTCCATCCTGGCCGGTTGGCGGTAGATCAGCAGGTCGAGCATATGCGCCTCGACCGAGGCGTCCACGACGGCCAGATCCTTGCCGTTATGCAGCGTGTCGATCACCGTCACCTCAAGGCTGGCGGCGTTGGTGATCGCCGCCTCGCCGGGCTCCAGATAGACCTGCACCCCGAACCGCTCGGCAAAGCTGCGCAGCCGTGCGGCCAGCCGGTCCACCGGATAGCCTTCGCCGGTGAAATGGATACCGCCGCCGAGGCTGACCCATTTCAGCCGTTTCAGCAGCGCGCCGAATTCATCCTCGATCCGCGAAAGCTGCCGGTCGAACAGGTCGAAATCGGCATTTTCGCAATTGTAGTGGATCATGAAGCCGGAAATGCGGTCCATCACCGTCTCGATCCGCGCCGCGTCCCACTCGCCCAGCCGCGAGAATGGTCGCGCCGGATCGGCCAGATCGAAACCGCTGGTCGAAAAGCGCGGGTTCAGCCGCAAGCCGCGTTCGATGGCGGCGGACCGGTTGTCGAAGCGTTCCAACTGGCCGATGGAGTTGAAGATGATCTTGTCGGCATAGTCCACCGCCTCGGCGATCTCGTGATCCGACCAGCCGACGGAATAGGCGTGGGTTTCCTTGCCGAACCTTTCGCGCCCCAACCGCAACTCGTAAAGGCTGCTCGAGGTGGTGCCGTCCATATGGGCGCGCATCTGATCGAAAACCGGCCATGTCGCGAAGCATTTCAGCGCCAGAAGCGCCTTCGCACCGGAGGCAGCGCGCAGGCGGTCGATGATCTCCATGTTGCGCGAAAGCTTCGCCCGGTCGATCAGGTAGTAAGGTGTCTGGATCATCGAAAATCCCCGAGGCCAAAAGGGATAGGAGCGGCCTCACATAGGACCTAAGCCACCTCCATGCAAGACATGTGACGGCACGGCTACTGGGTCTTCAGCAGCCGCTGTTTCTGGCGGTTCCAGTCGCGCGTAGCGGCCGTTTCGCGCTTGTCGGCCATTTTCTTGCCTTTGGCGACACCGATCTTCACCTTTACCAGCCCGCGCTCGTTGAAATACCATTTCATCGGCACGAGGGTCATCCCCTCGCGCGCCGTGGCGTTCCACAGCCGCGACAGCTCGCGCTTCGAGACCAGGAGCTTGCGCTTGCGCCGCTCCTCATGTCCCCAGGTCTTCGCCTCCCGATAGGGCGCGACATAGGAGTTGATGAGCCACAGCTCGCCCCCCTCCACGCTGGCATAGCTTTCACCCAGGTTCGAGCCGCCCTGCCGCAGTGATTTCACCTCGGAGCCGAAAAGCATGATGCCCGCCTCCAGATCGCTTTCGATGAAGTAATCGAAGCGCGCCCGGCGGTTTTCCGCGATCAGCTTGGAGTTGGGGTCGGATTTCGGAGCCATGATCGACCCGAAATAGGCGAGGCAGGGGCGAAAGTCCAGCTTGCGCGGCACGGGGCGGATCGGGCGACCGTCGACTTCCCCAAAAAGCCGCAAAAGCCTTGGGGGCAACCGCAGTTTTGGGTCTTCGATACTCCGCGAGACGGAAGGCCGAATCCGATCATTCTCGGGGTGCCGCCCGGTGTGCATTGCATTCCGGGCTCATACGGGCCGGGGCGACGGCGATACGGGATGCGCCATATGAACGGACATCCTGAGGGGGCCGGAATGCCGGTCCGCCTCAGCCCAGGGGTGCGAGCAACGCCCTGAGTGCAGCAGCGGGATCGCCGGTGCCCCAGATCTCCTCGCCTAACCCAAAGAAATCGGTGAATGGCCCCAGCTTCTCCACCAATGCCGCAGTCAGCGCACCTTCGGCGACCACCGGAACCTC
This sequence comes from Gemmobacter sp., assembly GCA_031260425.1. Classification (GTDB taxonomy): domain Bacteria; phylum Pseudomonadota; class Alphaproteobacteria; order Rhodobacterales; family Rhodobacteraceae; genus Gemmobacter. The sequence continues at coordinate 694 of JAIRJX010000082.1, read as the reverse complement.
TATCATCTCGGACCACCACTGGAAGAGGTCGGGATCCACCCGGGTGCCGTCCCCCAGGGGCGTCTCACCCGCCGGGCCAAAGGCGACGTAATCGGCCCCTGCCTCTGCCGCGCCTATCCCCTCATGCCGCGTGGCGCCGCAGAAGGCGCCGATGATGGCGTCCTCGCCCAAATCCTTGCGCAGCTTGCGGACGTTGCGCGCGCCGTCGGTCAGGTGAACGCCGTCGAGGCCCAGCCGCTCGACCAGCAGCACATGCTTTTCGATCACCAGCGCCACGTCGCGGGCATGGGCGATCTCGCGCAGCGCATCCGCCGCGCGGGCGACGCGATCTTCATCGCGCGAGGCGAGCGCCAGGCGCACACAGGCCACGCTTTCGGCATCCAGCACCGAGGCGAGCCGGTCCGGAAAGCTGTCGAGGTCGAATTCCGGCGGGGTGATGAGGTAGATCTGCGGGCGGTCGGCGTCGGACATGGCAGGGATCCCGATAAGGTCTGGCGCCCTTTACCCGGTTTTGCCGGGCTTGGCTAGGATGGCGGGGGGCCCGCCCCTGGGCGCTCGCTTAAGCCTTGAGCCATTTGCGGAACTCGCTGTCTGGTTGGTTCATCGAGTTGATCGGCCACGGATCGTAGCCTTGCCCTGCGGCGGTGCATTGGAAGCGGGCCGATGATCGCGGCACGCAATATGCGGACGGGCA
>JAIRJX010000360.1 GCA_031260425.1 Gemmobacter sp. | reverse complement strand
CGAGGGATCGCGGATCCGGCTCAGCGCCGCACGCAGGGCCTTGTCGAGCGCGGCCTTGCGTTCGGGGCTATCGAAGACGCGCCCCTCGGTCTCGCGCCGCCAGAGCAGGGTCACCATCGGCACGGCGGCGTCGAGCACCTCCTGCATCGCGGAGGCGCCCCGCTGTTTCAGCAGGTCATCGGGGTCGAGCCCCTGCGGCAGCACCGCAAAGCGCAGCCCCTGCCCCGCTTCCAGCAGCGGCAGCGCGAGGTCGATGACCCGCAGCGCCGCGCGTTGGCCCGCTGCATCGCCATCGAGCGTGATGACCGGCTCGGGCGAGATGCGCCACATCAGGCGCAACTGCTCTTCGGTAATCGCGGTGCCCAGAGGGGCGACGGCCGCGGGGAAACCTGCCTCGGCCAGCGCGATCACGTCCATATAGCCCTCGGCCACGATCAGAGTCCGGCCCTTGCCCGCCGCCTCGCGCGCCGGGCCATGGTTGAAAAGGTTGCGTCCCTTGTCGAAAAGCTCGGTCTCCGGCCCGTTGAGGTATTTCGCCCGCGCCTGCGGGTCGAGCGACCGCCCCCCGAGGCTGATCGCCCGCCCCCGCGCGTCGCGGATCGGAAAGATCACTCGCGCGCGGAACCGGTCGTAAAGACTGCCATCCTCGCCCCGGGCAATGAGGCCGGAATCGACCATCAGTTCAGGCGAAGCCCCCTTTGCTTTCAGCGCGTCGAGCAGCGCATGGCGGCTGTCCGGCGCCCAGCCGATTTCCCACCGGTCCTGCGCCTGCGGGTCAAGGCGGCGGCGCTGCCCGAGATAGTCGCGCGCCACCTGCCCGCCGCCCATGCGCAATTGCAGGCGGTAGAATCGCACCGCCTCCTCCATCACACCCGCAAGTTCCGTGCGCCGGTCAGCCTTCTGCGCCGCCTGCGGATCGCGGGCCGGCATCGTCATGCCAGCCTCCCGCGCCAGCAATTCCACCGCCTCGATGAAACCGAGATTGTCGGTCGCCTGCACGAAACTCAGCGCATCGCCCTTCGCGTGGCAACCGAAGCAGTAGTAGAAACCCTTGCGGTCATCGACGTGGAAGGAGGCCGATTTTTCCTGATGGAACGGGCAAGGCGCCCAGAAATCGCCCTTGGCCTGGTTGGACCTGCGCATGTCCCACACGACCTTGCGCCCCACGACGCTGGAGAGCGAGACGCGGGTGCGAAGCTCGTCAAGGAAGCCGGGCGGCAGGGACATGGGCTCTATATCGGGTCTCGGACGCACGAAGTCCAGCGGCTTGCACGGGCTTGATGAACCTGCAAGCGCCGTGATCGGAAGGCCGGCCAGAAGCCGCTCTCGTGCAAGCCGAATCCCCCTTCGACGTCCCGCACAGTGAGGAGCACTGATCTGTGAGTATTTCTTCAAGAAGCAAGGCAGGAAACCTTCGTCACCCTTGGCAACGGCGAGCGGCAATCGACCTTGAATGGGCGCTGTGACGATTGAAGTCTGCACTTAATGGCGACGCTCCGCCGAACTTCAATCCTGTGCAGGCGGCACAAAAGCGCCTGCCTGCGCAGAGGTGCGTTCCAGGCACGCCTCCCGCAGGGGCGCCACCGCCCGTGTCCGTCCACGTCAACTGCCGCGATAGGTGGAATAGGCAAAGGGCGAAATCAGCAGCGGCACATGATAGTGCTGCAACGCGTCTTGGATACCGAAGCGGATCGGGACCTCATCCAGAAACAGAACGTCTTCGCCCGCCTGTCCGCCGGCGCGCAGATAGTCACCCACATGGAACACCAGCTCGTAGCGGCCACTGGTCAGATCCGCCCCGACCAGCATCGGCGCATCGGTGCGCCCATCGGCATTGGTCACCGCCTCGGCCAGCTTGAAGCGGCTCTCCCCGCTGAGCCGGTATAGCGTGATCCGCACCCCCGCCGCCGGTTTCCCGCGCGCGGTATCGAGCACATGCGTCGTCAACCGCCCCTCGGCCATCGCATTTTCCCATCGTCTCGCTGCCTGCACTCTGCCATGCGGGCACGGAAAAGGTCTTTTCCGGAATTTTTGAAAAAACATTCGGTCATTTCCGTCTAATCTGTCGCGAGATGAAGAGGACCGCCATGCCAGACCGCCCCCTCCGCTACCCCCGCGACTTCCGCGGCCACGGCCCTGACGCCCCGGATGCACACTGGCCCGGCGGGGCGAAGATCGCCGTCTCGATCGTGCTGAACTACGAGGAGGGCGGAGAGAACAACCTGCTCCATGGCGATGCCGGGAGCGAGGCGTTCCTCTCCGATATCGCGGGCGCTGCCCCTTGGCCGGGGCAACGGCACTGGAACATGGAATCGATCTACGACTACGGCGCCCGCGCCGGCTTCTGGCGGCTTCACCGACTGTTCACCGCGCGCGGCATTCCGGTCACCATCTATGGCGTCAGCACGGCGCTGGCCCGCAACCCCGAACAGGTCGCCGCGATGCAGGCGGCAGGGTGGGAGATCGCCAGTCACGGCCTGAAATGGGTCGAGCACCGCGACATGCCGGAGGAGGAGGAGGCAAGCCAGATTGCAGAAAGCTTCCGCCTGCATGAAGAGGTGACGGGGGTTCCGCCGCAGGGCTGGTATACCGGGCGCTGCTCGATGAATACCGTGCGGCTGACCGCCGGAACACGGCGGCTGGCCTGGATATCCGACACCTATGACGACGACCTGCCCTATTGGCTGGAAGTCGGGGATCACGACCAGCTTGTCATCCCCTATACGCTGGAGGCGAACGACATGCGCTTCGCCACCACGCCGGGCTACGTCACCGGCGAGCAGTTCTTCCAGTATCTGAAGGACAGTTTCGACACGCTCTATGCCGAGGGGCAGGCAGGCCACGCGAAGATGTTTTCGATCGGCCTGCATAACCGCCTGATCGGCCGCCCGGGCAAGATCGCGGGGCTGATGCGCTTCCTTGACCATGCGCAAGCGCATGAGGGTGTCTGGTTCCCCCGCCGCATCGACATTGCGGAGCATTGGCGGAAAACCCATCCCCCTACGCGCATCGAGCGCCCCTCGCAGATGAGCCGCAGCCGTTTCGTGGAGCGCTTCGGCCCGATCTTCGAGCATTCCCCCTGGATCGCCGAGCGCGCCTTCGATCTGGAGCTTGGCCCGGCGCATGACTGCGCAACGGGCCTCGCAAATGCGCTCGCCCGCATCTTCCGCTCCGCCAGCCCCGAGGAGCGGCTCGGCGTGTTGCGCGCGCATCCCGATCTCGCGGGCAAGCTTGCGCAGGCGAAGCGGCTGACGACGGAAAGCACCACCGAGCAGGCCAGCGCCGCCCTCGACACGCTCACCGACGAAGAGCGTGCCACCTTCCAGAACCTCAATGCCGAATATACCGCGAAACACGGCTTCCCCTTCATCATTGCCGTGCGCGACAATTCGAAGGCGTCGATCCTGGACGCCTTCCAGACCCGCATTGCCAATGATTCGCGGACCGAGTTCGTCACCGCCTGCCGACAGGTGGAGCGTATCGCCGAACTGCGCCTGAAGGACATTCTGCCATGACCTCCTATTACGCCCCCGAAGGCGGTCTGCCGCCGCAAACCGCGCTGATGACCCAGCGCGCCGTCTTTACCGATGCCTATGCCTTCATCCCCAGGGGCTGCTTCTCCGACATCGTGACCAGTTGCCTGCCGGACTGGACACGAACGCGGCTCTGGCTGATCGCGCGCCCGATGAGCGGCTTTTCCGAGACCTTCAGCCAGTATGTGATGGAGGTGGCCCCCGGCGGCGGATCTGATGCGCCCGACCCGGAAACCGGCGCCGAGCATTGGCTCTTCTTCACCGGCGGCCTCGCCACGCTCACCCTGAACGGGCAGGGTCATGAGATGGAGGCCGGCTCCTACGCCTACATCCCTGCCGGCACCAACTGGACTTTGCTGGCCGAAGGCGCGGCGCCCGCCCGCTTCCACTGGCTGCGCAAGCTCTACGAGCCTGCCCCCGGCGTCCCGGTGCCCGAGCCGATCGTGATCAATGAACGTGACCTTGCACCGGTCCCGATGCCCGATACCGCCGGCCGCTGGGCCACCACCCGCTTCGTCGATCCTGCAGACATCCGCCATGACGCCCATGTGAATATCGTCACCTTCCAACCCGGCGGCGTGATCCCGTTCGAGGAAATCCATGTCATGGAACATGGCCTCTATGTCCTGGAAGGCAAGGCGGCCTACAAGCTCAACCGCGACTGGGTGGAGGTCGAGGCTGGCGATTTCATGTGGTTGCGCGCCTATTGCCCACAGGCCTGCTACGCCGCAGGCCCCGGCCGATTCCGCTATCTGCTCTACAAGGACGTGAACCGCCACGCGAAACTGCGCGGCCCGGGTGCCTTCGGACCGGTGCGGTGACCGCCCTGAGGCCAATCAACACTCATCCCGGCCCCGATGGCTTCGCGGGACCGCCTCCCCTTCCGGCTTCGACGTCCCTTGCACCGAAAGGGCAGCGCCCGACCATGGGTGGGCACGCCGGCGGTTGTGATCTGCACTTTATGGTCCAAACACGCCCATGTTCGATCCCCGCGCTTACCTTACCGAAGCGCCCGCCCCGTGCGGGGGGTCGGGCGCTGCCCGGCGGTGCTTGCGCACCTTGTTCCGGGCTTGGGTAGCGGGCTCGCACGGCACCTGGGGGCAATATTCCATGAAATACGCACCATTGCGCACAGAGCCTGAGTGTCGATATGGCTTCAGCCGCCGCCGGGCGCAAGGCGAAGCCTGCTCTATCCCGGCCGGACGGCGCCGGGAATGCCGTCCGGAGCTGCATCCCGCACCAGCATCGGCCGCCCCTTGCCGTTTTCCAGCATCCCCCCCGGGGAGGTCGCCACTGCGGCGCCACGGGTTCAGGCCCAATGGCGTTGGGGCGTGAAATCCCCGGCCCCCTCCCCCTAACGAAAGGCCGATCATGCGCGACATCCGCCCCTTGATCCTGACCCCTGAAGCTTTCGCCCCCTTCGGCGATGTGCTGACCGCCACCGGCACGCCGGACCGGCTCATCAACCAGGGCCTCTGCAGGCGCTTCCATGACCGGGCGCGCCTCGATTTCACCGACGCCCGCGGCGGCATCTCGATCTTCAAGGCCGTACCACGCAGCCTGCCCTGCCGGTTGGAGATGGTGGAGCGTCACCCCGAGGGCAGCCAGGCTTTCATCCCGATGAGCAACGATCCCTTTCTCGTCGTCGTTGCCCCCGACGAGGCCGGACGACCCGGCGCACCGCTTGCCTTCCTCACCGACGGGGCGCAGGCGGTCAATCTGCATCGCGGTGTCTGGCATGGCGTACTGACGCCGCTCTCGGGGCCCGGACTCTTCGCGGTGGTCGACCGCATAGGCCTCACCCCCAACCTCGAAGAGCACTGGTTCTCCGAACCCTGGACCGTCCTTTCCGCCTGAGGCCGGCGCAACCGGCGGGATCACTCAACGATCCCACCGTCCGCATCCTCAACAGCTCGCGTGACAAGGGCGCGCCGATCCTCACCACTGGCCCAGAAGACCCGGGAAAGGCAGTATGCCGAAAACCCGCCCCGTCGTCGGCTACGGCGACGCGGCCTTCATCCGGAAGCCAGGGCCGGGTGTTGCGACCGGCAAACGACACCGGATTTCATCCCGGACGAAATGTGAGTCCGCGGACCAGGCGACGGGGAGTTCCCTTGCCGCCCTTACCGCCGCTGCGCGCCCATCAGGCAGGCCACATCCAGCATCCGGTTGGAAAAGCCCCATTCGTGGTCATACCAGCCGAAGACCCGCAGCATTCCGCCCCTGGTCACCCTTGTCTCCGGGCAGGCCATCACGATGCTCTCGGGCCGGGCGCGCAGATCGGTGGAGACCAGCGGCCGGTCGGTCGCCCCGATCACGCCCCCCCCCGCGCGAAACACCGCATTCACCGCTTCAGCCGTCGCCGGGCGCTCCGTCATCACCGCGAGATCCACTGCCGAAACCGAGGGCACCGGCACCCGCACCGCCGACCCCTCGAGCCGTCCCGCCAGATCGGGCAGGACCATGTCGAGCAACCGCTGCGCCGAGGTCGTCGTCGGCACCATGCTCAGCGCCGCCGCGCGGGAACGGGCGAAATCCGCCGCCGGCGCATCCAACGTGGGCTGGCTGCCGGTATAGCAATGGATCGTGGTCATGGAGCCGGTGACGATCCCCCAATGCGCGTGCAAAAGCCGCGCCAGTGGCGCCAGCGCATTGGTGGTGCAGGAGGCGTTGGAGACAATGGGCTGATCAGCCAGCAAGGCCTCATTGGCACCCAGCACCACCGTCAGATCCGCCGCCTGCGACGGGCCGGAAATCAGCACCCGGCCGGCACCGGCGTGCAGACCGCGCTCCGCCACCTCGCGGCTGTCGGCACGACCGGTGCATTCCATCACCAGATCCACGCCCGAAAGGTCGAGCGTCGAAAGATCCGCCGCCCGATGCAGCGCAATCGCCCGGCCATCCACCATCAGCGCGCCACCCTCCAACACGATGGAGCCCGGATAGGGCCCGAAGACCGAATCATATTCGAAGAGCCAGGCGCACATCTCGGGCGCCGCGATATCGTTGATCCCGACGATCTCGATCTCCGCCGCCGTCCCCCGCGCCCAGGCCCGCAGCACCGACCGGCCAATCCGCCCGAACCCGTTGATGAACACCCGCATTGCCGCCTCCCGCCCGTGCTTCGCGCGCAACATGCACCCTCCCCTTGGCGGGATGCAATGGGGGTATTTGATCAAATTATGCGTCACTGCGGGCCAAGCCGGGCGACCAACTGGTTGTGCCTGACAGGCAACCCACACGGATGAAGATGGGATCGACCGGCTCTCGTTGCCGGACTGGCTCGACGGGGATTGATGCGAAACAGCCACTGTTTCGCGGTAGATGTTGCCGAAACGCCCTAGTCAGCCGCGAATCATCCTGTTAACCTTTCCGTAAGGAAAATAAACGGGCAGGCATTGCAGGGTATGGGGACGGGCGCTCGGGGTACGTTCGTCATTTCCTGGTCGCAGACAGAGACGGACGGAATCGCGGGCGCATCGTCGGATGCGCTAGGTGTTGGGGTGACCTGGCGCTGGACCGGAGCGCCCTTGCGCGTGGATGGGCCGCAATCCGTCCTTCTGCTGGAAGGCGCATCGGGAGAGGCGGAATTGCGCAGACGCGCGGCGCGCATGGTGCGCCGCCTGATCGGCATGTCGCTGGGGCGCCGCGCCCCGGCGGGGCCGGAAGACGATGGCGTACCGGATGACGAGCCGGAGCAGGGCTTTGTCGTGACCGATGGCCGCAACACCTATCCGGTGACACTGATCGAGGTAGCTGAAACCGGCACAAGACTCGCCATGTTCCTGGGTGCCCCGCCGCCCGAGGGCCGTGACCTCTGGGTGGTGCGGGTGGTGATCGACCGGACGCCAGGCGGCGGCGCGCGCCGGGCCGGCGGGGTGATCTGCTTCACGCCCGATACCTTCATTGCCACCCCGCGAGGGCCGCGGCCGATCCTGTCGCTGCATCCGGGGGAACGGATCCTCACCCGCGACAACGGTCCGCAACAGATCCTGTGGATGGGCAGTTGCCGCATGACCGGCGCACGGCTTCACGCCATGCCGCATCTGCGGCCGATCCGTTTCCGCAGCGGCGCGCTTGGTGCCGGCCAGCCCGAGGGCGACCTGCTGGTCTCGCCGCAGCATCGGATGCTTGTGCGCGGCCCGGCCGCGCGGCTGCTGTTCAACAGCGACGAGGTGCTGGTCACCGCCGGGGATCTGCTGGACAACCGCCGCGTGGTTATCGACCATGCCCTACGCGAGGTGACCTATATCCACCTGTTGCTGGAACGCCACGAGATCATCTTCGCCAACGGTCTGGAGGCGGAGAGCTTTCATCCGGCCAATGCCGCGCTCGACAGCATCGACCCGGTACAGCGGGCGGCGCTGCTTGCGCTGCTGCCCGGTATCGAAGCGCAGCCGGCGAACTATGGCGAACATGCCCGGCGCAACCTCTCGGCCTCCGAGGCCGCGATCCTGCGCCACGATTTCGCAGCCTGATCTCGATCCCGCCACCGGCAAGGGGGCGCTCGCGCCCCCTCGGCCTGCGGCCTCACCCCCCGAGGATATTTTTGAACAGATGTATGAGAGAACCGTCCTTCCGACTTCATCTGTTCAAAAATATCCTCGGGGGT
>JAIRJX010000328.1 GCA_031260425.1 Gemmobacter sp. | reverse complement strand
AGCGGTAACCGAGCCCGCGAAGCCATAGCCCGGCGCGTTATCGAGATCGGCGATCCCCGGCTCGATCACGCTTTCATAGGCATCGTGGAACGGCAGCCGCCAGACGGGATCGGCCCCCGCTTGCGCGCCCGCCTCCAGCGCCTGCGCAAGGCCCGCATCATCGACATAGTAAGGCGCCAGATCGGGGCCGACCGCGACCCGCGCCGCGCCGGTCAGTGTCGCCATGGAAACCAGAAGTTCCGGGTTTTCCTCCGCCGCCCAGGCCAGCGCATCCCCCAGCACCAGCCGCCCCTCGGCATCGGTGTCGTTCACCTCCACCGTCAGGCCTTTGCGCGAGCGCAAGATGTCCTTCGGCCGCATCGACCGGCCCGAGACGCTGTTCTCCACCGCCGGCACGATGACCCGCAGCCGGACCGGCAGGCCCAGTTGCATGATCATCTGCGCCAACCCCAGGACAGTCGCCGCGCCGCCCATGTCCTTCTTCATCAGTTGCATCCCGGAGGAAGGCTTCAGATTGAGCCCGCCGGTATCGAAGCAGACCCCCTTGCCGACCAATGTCAGGCTCGGCCCCCTTGTGCCCCAGCGCATCGACAGGAGGCGCGGCGCCCGGTCCGATCCCTTGCCCACGGCATGGACCATCGGAAAGTCGCGCTCCAGCTCCGCCCCGCTCACCACCTGCGTTGCCGCACCGAACCGCCCGGCCAGTGCAAGAAAGGCGGTCTCCAGCTCCTCCGGTCCCATATCCTGCGCCGGGGTATTGATGAGGTCACGGGTCAGCCATTCCCCCGCCGCCATGGCGAGGATCTGTGCCTCATCCACGCCCTCAGGGCATTTCAGGCCGGGCAGAACCCGCTCCGCCGGCTTGTAGCGGTCGAAACGGTATTGCGCAAGCAGCCAGCCCAACGCCGCCTCCGCCGCCACGTCCCGCGGCAGGCCGGTGAAATGCCAGTCACCCGCCGGCAGCACCGCCACCGCCTTCGCCAGCCCGAAGCGGGTGCGCGCCCGTGCCCTGGCGGTACCAAGGCCGATCACGCCCCCCGCCACCGCGCCCCCCGCACCTGGTATCAGTGCAACCTCGCCGAGCCCCGCCTTGAACGCCGCATCACGCAGCCAGCAGGCAGTCTCCACCGGCTGTGCCGCCAGCCAGCTTTCCAGCCCCTCCATGTCCACGACATACAACGGACGTGAGGGCGATTGCGGATCGGCAAAGGCAGGAAACATGGCGATGGCTCCGGTATGACGAGCGCAGCCTAGCCATTCCGCCGATCCCTGCAAGCCCGGTCAACGCGATTGCCGGTCAAAGCGATCGGTCGAGCAGCACCTTGTCCACCACCAGCGACCGCTCCGCCACCCGCAGCAACCGCGCCCAGACCGCCGAAAAGGCGGTGGTGTCGTCGCTCTCGAGGCACTGGCGCAGATCAACCGCAACCAAGCCGAGGCTCTCCAACCCCAGTTGCTCCGCCATGCGCTGCAGCCGCCGCGACTGCCGCGCCAGTTCGTCAAGCTGCCGCGCACGTACCCGCGCCGCCAGCAGCGACATGGTGAGCGCCAGCTCCCCCAGCGCCCGCGACACCACCTGTTCGGCCTGCATCGCGCCCAGATCGCGATACATCGCCGCCACCGGCTCCGCGTTCTGGCGCAACTCATCCTTCGGTCGCAAGACCGTTACCTCCGCCATGGTCACATCCCAACCCGATATTTCACACCCAAGGTCCATCTTCGGCGCCGAGGCTGAACAAAAGGTTGCCGGGCGCGACAGAAACCACTCGAATTTTCTGCATCCGCGTCGTAATCCGGCCTCATCATCGCGCCAGACTGACGGAGACCAGGATGGACCACGCCAGACCGCTGCCCAGCTACCTCGTGACCCGGTTTCACGGTTTCCACGCCACGACCTACCAGGGCAACAAGGCGTGGTATCGCCGCCTCGCCCGGATCGGACAGCATCCACGCGCCATGGTCATCTCCTGCTGCGATTCGCGAGTGCACGTGACTTCGATCTTCGGCGCCGACGAGGGCGAGTTCTTCATCCACCGCAACATCGCAGGCCTCGTGCCGCCTTACAGCCCCGATGGCGGCAACCACGGCACCTCGGCGACGGTAGAATATGCCGTCACCACGCTGAAAGTCGCGCATCTGATCGTCATCGGCCACTCCAATTGCGGGGGGGTGCAGGGCTGTGCCGACATGTGCAGCGGCAACGCCCCGGAACTGCTGGAGAAATCCAGCTTCGTCGGCCGCTGGATGGATATCCTGCGCCCCGGCTACGAACGCGTCCGCCACCTGCCGGAAGCCGAGCGCGCTCGGGCGCTGGAAAAGCAGGCGGTGCTGGTGAGCCTGGAAAACCTGATGACCTTCCCCTTCGTGCGCGAGGCGGTCGAGGCGGAACTGCTTACCCTGCACGGGCTGTGGAATGACATCGGCGAGGGCGGGCTCGAACAATACGACCCGGCGCAAGGCGGCTTCGCGGCGCTCTGACCGGCCACCTACTGCCCCCAGGAGGCATCCTGCATCTCGCGCAGGCGCGAGGCCGTGCGCTCGAACTCGAATGCGCCGGTGCCTTCGGTGTAAAGCCGCTCCGGTGCGTCCGCCGCCGAACAGATCAGCCGCACCTTCGCCTCGTATAGCGCGTCGATCAGGGTGACGAAGCGCTTCGCCTCGTTATAGTTCGAGGCCGAAAGCTGCGGCACGTCCTCCAGGATCAGCACCCGCACCGCCCCCGCGACGGCGAGGTAATCGGCAGGCCCAAGCGGCCTGGCACAGAGTTCCCAGAAAGTGGCGCGGCACACGCCATTAGCGAATCGCGGCAGTTCAACCGCGCGCCCATTCACCTCCAGCACCAGCGGCTCGCCCTCCGTTCCGCCCGAGAGATCGGCCCAGATCGCATTGATGGCCGCCCCGCTCTGCCCCGCCGGATGGAAATAGACCTGCGCGCCCGTCAACCGATGCTGGCGGTAGTCATGCGGGCTTTCCAGTTGCCACACGGTAAGACGCTCGTGGATCCAGGCGATGAAGGGCAGAAACAGCGCCCGGTTGAGGCCATTCCGGTAAAGCGCCTCCGGTTCGCGGTTCGAGGTGGTGACGATCACCACCCCCCGTTCCACCAGAAGCTGAAACAGCCGGCCCACGATCATCGCATCGGTGATGTCGGTGATCTGCATCTCGTCGAAGGCCAGCAGGCGCACCTCCTGCGCCACAGCATCAGCCACCGGTTTCAGCGCATCATCGACCCCGCGCTGACGTGCCGCGTGCATCCCCTTGTGGATCTCCTGCATGAAGGCATGGAAATGCACCCGCCTTTTCTGCGCGATGGCAAGACTCTCCACGAAAAGGTCCATTACCATCGACTTGCCGCGCCCGACGCCCCCCCAGAGGTAAAGCCCCTTCGGTGGCTGTAGCGGCTTGGCAAAGAGGCCGGCGAAAAGGCCTATCCTGCGCACCGTGCAGGTCTCCAGCCAGCTACGCAGGCTTTCCAGCACCGGCAGCACCGCATATTGCGCCGGGTCGGCGCGCAAGCGACCCTCGGCCACGCGGGCTTCGTAGATCTCGGTCAATGTCTGTCGCATAACGCCGTTTACCGCGCCAGAGCACACCGGGAAAGATCAGAATGCGCCATGACCGGGGCGTGACCGGCCGCCGGATGGGTCGGGAGCGGCACATAGCTCTTCCACCAACGGCACCCGCCAAAGCAAAAGGGCCGCCCCGGGGCGGCCCCTCCTTCGGATGAAATCCCGGTCAGGCGATGATTTTGGCGACGACGCCTGCGCCGACGGTTCTGCCGCCTTCGCGGATGGCGAAGCGCAGTTTCTCTTCCATGGCGATCGGCGCGATCAGTTCGACGGTG
>JAIRJX010000340.1 GCA_031260425.1 Gemmobacter sp. | reverse complement strand
GAAAGGTCGATCCGGCCCGCCGGGCCGAAGATGGCACGCGACGCCAGATCAATCTCCAGCCCCCCCAACCGGATCAGCGGGTTCGGATTGCCGGCATAGCGGCGCGCGACCGCCCCGATCCGCGCCGAAAGCTCATCAAGGTCGAAGGGCTTGACCAGATAGTCGTCGGCGCCCGCGTTCAACCCTTCGATCCGTTCGGTGATACGGTCCCTGGCGGTCAGGATGATGACCGGCGTGACCGAGCCTTTCATCCGCAGCTCGCGCAGGAGTTTCAACCCGCTTCCGTCCGGCAGCATCAGGTCGAGCAGGACCAGATCATAGGCGACACTGTCCAGACAGGCGCGCGCATCGGCGACGGTTCCGACGTGATCGGCACCATGCCCCTCGGCAAGGATCTGGTCCTGAACCGCCATTCCGATGCCCGGATCATCTTCCACCAGCAGAATACGCATGGGCTCTCCTTCGCTGAAACCATGGTGTCACAAGCTGACGGGAAGCTGAATGCCGATCATCACGGGTTTCAGGCCGCTGTCAGTTTCATAAGGCAGAAAGGTAGCGCCACCCGAGGGAAAGGAGCTGCGATGCGCCCCATACTGATACTCATGATTCTCGGCGCCGGTCCTGTTGCCGCGACCGCCGCCAGTGCCGACGATCATTGTGACCGCCCGATGCGGGACTGGCGGCCACGTGAGGCGGTCGAAGCGAAAGCCCGTGAACTGGGCGTCGAGGTTCGCCGCATCCGGACCGATGACGGCTGCTATGAAATCCATGGGCGCATGGCCGATGGCCGTTCGGTCGAGATCGAGATGGACCCGGTTACCCTGATGGTTCTGGAAACCGAATATAACGACCGGACACACCATGAAGACCACCATGATGATGACGACGAAGATCGCGGGACGGCCGCTCCCGCATCGGGATCAGCGCCGCCCGCCCCGGCCAATCTGCTGATCGGCCCTGCAACCGGCGTCACCAGATAACCTTCCGGAGAGACCAGATGAAAAAGACCACGACAACCACCGCTCTGTGCCTGACGCTTGCCATGCTGGCGGCGCCGGCCTTGGCCCGCCCTGTCACCATCACCACGACGATGAAGCCCTATGGCGGCAACGGCGCCTATCTGGCGCTTTACCTTACCGATGCCCAGGGGGCCTATCAGGGCACGATCTGGATGTCCGGGCAGAAGATGAAATACTGGCGGGATCTGTCCGGTTGGTATCGCGCGACGGGCGGTGCGCCCTCCGGGATCGACGCCATCACCGGCGCGAGTGTCGGTGCGGGCCGCACGCTGACGGTGACAGTCGATCTTGCCGATGCCCTGATCGACGCCGGCTACCAGATCCGGGTGGACAGCGCCGTTGAAGACATGGGGGCCCGGCCGGCCGAAGTGGCGGCCTCGCTCACCACCGGCGGCAAGGGGCAACCCGTTGCAGGCCGGGGCTTCGTGCAATCTCTCCAATACGATTTCTGAGGGGTTCCATGCTCCGCAAGCTGCACTCTGTCTCCGGGCTGGTTTTCGGGCTGGTCCTTGCCTGTCTCGCCGGAACCGGCGCGATCCTGTCGATCGAGCCCGCGCTGGAGCGTGCTCAGGCGCTGTCCGGCAACGGCACTGTCGCCGAACTGGCCGCCCGGGTTGCGGTGAATCATCCGCAGATCGAAAGGCTGGAACGCCATGCCAACGGTGTTTTCGTCGCCAGCTTCGCGACCCCCGAGGGCTATGAGTCCATGCAGGTCGATCCCGCGACCGGATCCGACCTGGGGACCTGGCAAACCTCCGGGACGATGCGCTGGATCCGCGATCTGCACCGATCGTTTCTGGCGGGGGACGCCGGCAAGGCGGTAGCGGGAACGAGTGCTGCCGTCATGGCGGGCCTGGGCGTGACGGGCCTGCTGTTGCTGGTCAGCGTTCTCGGCGGTTGGCGGCAGCTCGGGCGGCGCGTGCGCAGTTCGGGGGCGAACCGCTGGCACGCCCGCGTCGGGCGCGCGGCACTGGCCGGGTTGACGGTCTCGGCGCTGACCGGCGTCTGGATGTCGCTCGCCACGTTCGAGATCGTCAGCGATGGCGGCGCGGCGACCCCTGCTTTCCCGGAAGCCGTAGCCGCCACTGCGCCCGCACCGATTGAGACCCTGGCCGCGCTGCAACAGGTTCGCCTCGGCGATCTGCGGCGGTTGACCTGGCCGTTGGCCGGCGATCCGACCGACGTGTTCGGCCTTCGAACTGCCGGAGGCGCGGGATATGTGGATCAGGCGACGGGCGAGATGTTGAACTGGCAGGATCGCACGGTGGCGCGGACGGTCTGGGAATGGGCCTATATGCTGCATACTGGACAGGGGGCGTGGTGGCTGGGGCTGATCCTTGGCGCTTCCGCACTGGCCGTGCCGGCTCTTGCCGGGACGGGCGGTTGGATATGGTGGAAGCGGCGCAGGGCGCGCCCGCGCATCGCCGGCAGCGTGACCATGGCGAAGGCCGAGATCGTCATCCTCGTCGGCTCGGAGGGCGGGGCGACCTGGGGTTTTGCCGCGACGCTGGCACGGGCGCTGGCCGCGGCGGGAAGCAAGGTCCATCTCGGTGCGATGAACGATGCCGCTGCCATGCCGGAGGCGAAGGCGCTGATCCTGCTGACCGCCACCTATGGTGATGGCGACGCGCCGGCCTCTGCCCTGCGCTTCCTCTCTCGGCTGGATCGGTTGAGCCAGGTCCCGGTTGCGGTGCTGGGCTTCGGCGATCGCAGCTTTCCGGCCTATTGCGGCTTTGCCGAAACCGTCTCGGCGCGCCTGACCGGGGCCGGCTGGGCGCAACTGCTGCCGCTGACCCGGATCGACCGCCAGTCGGTGCGCGATTTCGCCCATTGGGGCGAAGCCCTGGGCCGCGTGCTTGCCATGCCCCTGGAGCTGCATCACCGCATCGACACGCCGGATCCCATGTCGCTCAGGCTCGCCGGACGGCAGGCCTTCGGCATCGATGCCGGCGCGCCCTCCGCCATTTTGCGCTTTGAGCCCGCCGAAGGCGCCGCATTGCCGCGTTTCGAGGCCGGCGATCTGCTGGGCGTGCTGGCGCCCGGAGCCGAGGCGCCGCGCTTCTATTCGCTGGCCTCCGGCCGCAGGGACGGCTTTATCGAGATCGCGGTGCGGCGGATGACGGATGGTCTCTGTTCGGGCTATCTGCACGGATTGCAGCCCGGAGACGAAATCCGCGCCTTCATTCGCCCCAATCCCGGCTTCAGGGCTGCGAAGAGCCGCGCGC
>JAIRJX010000278.1 GCA_031260425.1 Gemmobacter sp. | reverse complement strand
CCCCCCCCCCCCCCCCCCCCCCCCCCCCCCCCCCCCCCCCCCCCCCCCCCCCCCCCCCCCCCCCCCCCCCCCCCCCCCCCCCCCCCCCCCCCCCCCCCCCCCCCCCCCCCCCCCCCGGGTTCAGTTATTGCCGCGCCGGGTGAACAGACCCGCATCCTCGGCGGCGCGACGCAGCGCGCGGGATTTGTTCACGGTTTCCTGGTATTCCGCCTCGGGGTCGCTGTCATAGACCACGCCGCCGCCGGCCTGGATGTAGAGCTTCCCGTCCCTCAGCACCGCCGTACGCAGCGCGATGCAGAAATCCATTTCGCCATTAGCCGCGAAATAGCCCACGCCGCCGCCGTAGACGCCACGCTTTTCCGGCTCCAGCTCGTCGATGATCTGCATCGCCCGCACCTTGGGCGCCCCCGATACCGTGCCGGCCGGGAGGCCCGCGAGCAGGGCGGAGAGCGCATCCTCGCCCTCGGCGATCTCGCCCACCACGTTCGAGACGATGTGCATCACATGGCTGTAGCGCTCGATGATGAACTTCTCGGTCGGCCGCACCGTGCCGGGCCTCGCCACCCGGCCCACATCGTTGCGCCCGAGATCGAGCAGCATCAGGTGCTCGGCACGTTCCTTGGGATCGGCCAGCAGGTCGGTTTCCAGCGCCTTGTCTTCCTCGGGGGTGGCGCCGCGTTTGCGGGTGCCGGCGATGGGGCGGATGGTGACCTCGCCCTCGCGCAGGCGCACCAGGATCTCGGGGCTGGCCCCCACCACCTGGAAGCCGCCGAAGTTGAAGAAGAACATGAAGGGCGAAGGGTTGGTGCGCCGGAGCGAGCGGTAGAAGGTGAAGGGCGGCAGCTCGAAGCTCTGGGTCCAGCGTTGCGAGGGCACGACCTGGAAGATGTCGCCGGCGCGGATATAGTCCTTGGCCCTCTCGACCGCGGCCTTGTAACCCTCATGGCTGAAATTCGACACCGGCGCGCCGACCCGGGCCGCTTCGCCCAGATCGCGCCCCGCCGCCGGCGCACGGTCGAGATCGCGCAGCGCATCCATTACCCGTTCCGCCGCCTGGGCATAGGCCGCCCGCGCCGAAAGGCCCGATCCGGTCCAGGCCGGGGCAACCAGTGTCACCTCGCCCTTCACCCCGTCGAGCACCGCGACGACCGAGGGCCGCATCAGAAGCGCATCGGGCAGGCCGAGCGGATCGGGGTTTACATCCGGCAGATGCTCGACCAGCCGGATCATGTCATAGCCGAGATAGCCAAAGAGACCGGCGGCGATGGCGGGCAGGTCCTGCGGCATTTCCACCCGGCATTCGGCGAGCAGCGCGCGCAGCGTGGCGAGCGGATGGCCGTCGAGCGGCTGGAACGCCGCCGGATCGAAACGCGCCTCGCGGTTGATCTCCGACACCTCGCCCCGGCAGCGCCAGATCAGGTCGGGCTTCATGCCCACCACCGAATAGCGGCCGCGCACCTCGCCGCCGGTCACGCTTTCCAGCATGAAGGTATCGGCCCGCGCATCGGCGAGTTTCAGCATCAGGCTTACCGGAGTGTCGAGATCAGCGGCGAGCCGGGCATGGACGAGCTGGTTCCTGCCTTCGGCCCAACCGCGCTCGAACTCTTCGAAAGAGGGAGTGAGGTTCATGCCGGCCTCAGCGCAACTGCGCGTGGACGGCGTCGATCGCCGCCTGATCAAGCGTGATGCCGGCCGCAGCCGCCATGGCGGCCGAGAACAGCGTCAGCGCATCCTGCGACAGCGCCTGTTCTGCCTGCGTCCCGATCGCCTGTTGCAGTGCTGCCGCGTCCGTCTCCGCGTTCCCTTCAGCCATTACGTGGTCGAGTCGGAGGAGGCCGACGAAATCGCCGCTCTCGATCACTTTCATCTCGCCCTCGGTCATGCGGAATACTGCGGGCAGCAGGGTCTTGGGCGTGCCCTCGACGAAGCCGTCGCGGGCAATTTCGGAAGTGACGGAGAGGATGCCGAAGGTGCCGAGGCCGGCGCCGCTCTCCACCTCGGCCTTGATGGCCGCGGCGCGGGCGGAAAGCGCCTTGTGCAGCGCCTCGCGCCGCCAGCTTTCGGCGACCGCCCCGCGCGCCTCCTCGAAGGGGATCGGGGCGGCGGGCACGACCTCGTCGAGCCGCAGCACGACCACGCCGCCATCCTCAAGCTGCACGGCCTCGGGGAAATCGCCCTCCTGCACCCGGGCGGCGGCGGCGCGGAAGGCGGGATAGCCGGCAATGTCGTCGTCGGAGGTGGCGGTGTAGTCGATCCGGCCAAGCTCCATCCCCTGTTCCGTCGCCAGATCCTCCAGCGTGGCACCGCCCGCCAGCGCGTCATCAATGGCCTCGATCCGGTCGGCGATGGCGCGTCGGGCGGCGTCCTGCTGATATTCCACCGCCAGCCCGGGTTTCGCCTCCTCGAACGAGGTCTCCTGCGCCGCAAGAACCGCGTTCATCCGGTAGAGCGCCGGGCCGAGATCGGAGGGTAGCGGACCCGCCACTCCCGGCTCGGTCAGTGCGAAAACGGCGTCGCCCGCAGCCCCCAGCTCGGCGCGCGATACATCGCCAAGGTCGATGTCCAGCGGTGCGAGGCCGCGTTCGGCCACGATCGCGTCGAAGCTCTCGCCGGCGTCGATGCGGGCTCTGGCGGCCTCCGCCTCAGCCTCCGAGCCGAAGACCAGCCGTTCGACCAGACGCCGCTCGGGCTTGAGGAATTCGTCGTGGTGCGCATCGTAAAGTTCGCGCAGCTTCGCCTCATCGGGTGCCATCGTGGCGGCCAGCTTCTCGGGCAGCAGCGCGGCATAGGTGATCTGCTTGGCCTCGGCCCTGGTGAAGGCGGCAATATTGGCCTCGTAATGGGCCTTCAATTCGTCATCCGTGGGCGCGGGAAGCGGTTGCGGCAGATCGGCCTCGGTCAACCGCAGCAGGGTGAAGCCGCGCCGCTCGGAGATGAAGGCATAGAGCCGCTCGGTGATCTCGGCCGGTGCGACAAAGCCGCCGGCCACGGCGCCCTGCAGCAGCGAACGCGCCAACTGGTCGCGCAGCTGCGCCTCGAACTCGATATCGGTCAGGTTGTTGCGGTCAAGCGCGCTGCGATAGGTGGCAGCGTCAAAGGTGCCCGAGGGGCCGCGAAAGGCGGGCATCCCCGCGATCTCCTGTGCGACGCTGGCATCTCCCACCGACAGGCCGAGACGATCATTGGCATCATCCAGCGCGGCGGCGGTCACCAGCTGGCGGCGCACCTTGGCATCGACCCCGAGGCTCAGCGCCTCCTGCATTCCGATTTGTCCGGTGCCGAGCTGCGCCGACAGCGCGCCGACCTCGGCCTGAAGCGCGCGGGCATAGTCGTTCACCCCGATCTCCCGGCCGCCGACACTGCCGATGCTCTGCACCCTGCCGCCGAAATTCTGCACCCCGAAGCCGCCGAGGCCGGTGATGACCATGGCCAGCAACACCCAGACCAGGATCGAACTTCCCTTGGGCTTGCGTTTCGGGCTGTCGGTTTCGCGTTTCGGGGACATGGCACGCCTGTCTTGCTGCAATCGGCACGGTTCTATGCGCTTGGCCCCGGCGCGGCAAGGGCTCAGCCCCGGAAACGGGACAGGCGGCGGAACATCTCGGCAATCCCCCCGGCATCGACATTGGCAAAGGCGATGCGGAACTGGCGCGTGCCCTCCGGATGGCTTTCCGGCTGGAACATGGTGCCGGGCAGCATCAGAAGCGCCGCCTCGCGCACCAGCCGTTTCGCAAGCTCGGGCGAGGGGGCGGCGAAGGGATGCTCCACATAGGCGAAATAGGCGCCGCAGCCCAGCAGCTTCCAGCCCGTCAGCGCGCCGAACCCCCCGGTCATCGCGGCGCGGCGGGCGAGGATCTCGGCCCGCTCTCCGGCAACCCATTGTCCGAGATTGCGCATTCCCCAGAGTGCGCCGATCTGGCCGAGCTGCGAGGGGCAGATGGCCACGGTGTCGAGAAACTTCTCCACCTCGGCCAGACGCGCGTCGGAGGCGACGACGGCGCCGACCCGGTGCCCGGTCAGCCGATAGGCTTTGGAGAAAGAGTAAAGCTGGATCAGCACATCCGCCCAGTCCGGGTCGGCGAAGAGATCATGCGGCCGGCCGCTGCGGCTGTCGAAATCGCGGTAGGTCTCGTCGATGACGAGTGCAAGGCCATGCGCACGGCAGAGGTCGCGGAAGGCGGCGACCAGCGCCGCCGGATACTCCACCCCGCCCGGATTGTTGGGAGAGACCAGCACGATGGCGCGCGTCCGCGGCCCGATCAGCGCCGCCGCCCGTTCCGGGTCGGGCAGAAGGCCGGCCCCGGTCGCCAGAGGCCGGGTGACGACGCCCTGCATGTCGAGCCACATCCGGTGGTTGAAATACCATGGCGTCGGCAGGATCACCTCGTCGCCCGCCCCGGCCAGTGTCGCCATGACGGCGCAGAAGGCCTGGTTGCAGCCCTGGGTGATGGCGACCTGGTCGGCGCTGATCACCCCGCCATAAGCGGCGGACCATTGCGCGGCCACCTCTGCCCGCAACGCTTCCATCCCCAGCACCGGGCCGTAGAGATGCGCCTGCGGATCATTGAGCGCCGCCTCCGCCACCGCCTGCCGGAGCCCTTGCGGCGGGCTTTCCACCGGCGCGGCCTGACTGACATTGATCAGCGGCATGGCGGCGGTGAAGGCGACACCCTCAAGCCAGCGCCGCGCCTCCATCACCGGCGGCGGAAAAGTGGCGGCGATGGCGGGATTGAGCGGCAGGGTCATGGGTGCCTCAAGGGTTGGAGCGATGCGGGGTGGCGGCGGAGGAGGGGGGCTGTCTGCCCCCCGCCGCGCTCCGCGCGACTCCCCCCGAGGATATTTTCGAACAGATGATGAAGCGCTTTTCGTCATTCGGAGCGAGCTTGTTCTGCGTGAGCGTCAAGTGGAGAGCGGGCATGAGCCACATTTTCCAGACGATGCTCACGTAATAGCAGAAACAGCGGCAGACCCAGGGACGGGCCGACGACGATACAGCAGAGCAGCGGAAGCCAGAGGTGGGGCATGCCAAGGCGGTGCCCCTCGACATGGATGAAGGTAATGGCCACGAGTGCGGAAACAAGAACGTCGGCCCAGGCAAACGCGGCGACGGGCGTTGAGACTGCCTGTTGGAGGAGAAGCGGGATACTGAGGCCATGTGCAGCAAGCCACGGGACGAATTGCGAGAGAGGCAATACCGCACCGATGATGCACAGGATGGCGTAGAGGACTTTCATTGCATTTCCCACAGCGGCTTAAAGCTCCCCGGCGAGGGGGCCGGGCAGAAAGTCGTGTCTGAGTTTCTTGACCAATGGCAGGATACCCCATCGACCGCTGCGGGCTGGCCGCACGACCGGAAGTCCATGCTTTGCGGAAAACGATTCTGCCGCAAGACTTATCTGTGCGACGAAAACCGAAATTCTCTGCTTGGCCGCTGCCTGACGGATCTGCCCGAAGAAATCCCCGGGAGGATGAGGTGAGTCGAAGGCTCGGAAGGGCGTGCGCGCCCTTGCTTCAGGCGATCTCCGCCAGCCGGGCAATGGCCGTGCGGATCATCCCGGCCTCCTCGGTCCGTGCTTCGAGATTGGCGCGGGCCTCGTCCACCACCTCTTCCTTGGCGGAGGCGATGAATTTCGGGTTGTCGAGGCGGGCGCGCAGGCCGGTGATCTCCTTCTCGAGCTTTTCCAGCGCCTTGACGAGCCGGGCCTGTTCGGCGGCGATGTCGATGATGCCGTCGAGCGGCAGGGCGAAGCTCGCGCCCTCGGCCGCGATGGAGAGCGCGCCTTTCGGGGCGATCTCCGCCTCGCTCAGCGTCTCGATCCGGGCGAGGCGGCGGATCAGCGCCGCGTTGCGCTCCCATGCCGCGCGGGCCTCGGGCGAGAGCGAGAGCGCCAGCATGTCGAGTTTCAGCCCGACCGGAACATGCATCTGGGTGCGCGCCGAGCGGATGTCGTCGATCAGGCCGGTGACCCAGGTCATCTCGCGGTCGGCCTCCGGGTCGATCAGCTCGGGGCCGTATTCCGGCCAGCCGGTATGGACCAGCAGCTTTTCGCGCCTGCCGGTCGTGGCCCAGAGTTCCTCGGTGATGAAGGGCGTGATCGGGTGCAGGAGGATCATGCACTGGTCGAGCACCCAGGCCATGGTGGCCCGCGTCTCCGCCGCCTTCTCGCCGTCGAACAGCGGCTTGGCGAATTCGACATACCAGTCGCAGACCTTGCCCCAGACGAAGCCGTGGAGCGCCTGCGCCGCCTGGTCGAAGCGGAACCCGGCCAATGCCGCGTCCACCTCGACCCGCGCCTTTGCCGTCTCGCCGATGATCCAGCGGTTGGCGGTCGCGGTGGCGGCGGGCGGGGCGGCTTGCGTCGCATGTCCTTCCCACACGCCGTTCATCTCGGCGAAGCGGCAGGCGTTCCACAGTTTGGTGCCGAAGTTGCGGTAGCCCGCGATCCGTTCCTTGCTGAGCTTCAGGTCGCGCCCCATCGCCGCCATGGCGGTAAGGGTGAAACGTACTGCATCGGCGCCGAACTCGTCGATCAGGTCGAGCGGATCGAGCACGTTGCCAAGGGATTTCGACATCTTCTTGCCCTTCTCATCGCGTACGAGAGCATGGACATAGACGGTCGAGAACGGCTTTTGCCCCATCACGGCCAGTTGCATCATCATCATCCGGGCCACCCAGAAGAAGATGATGTCAAAGCCGGTGACCAGCACCGAGGTCGGGAAATAGCGGTGCAGTTCCGGCGTATCCCCGGGCCAGCCCAGCGTGCCGATCGGCCAGAGGCCGGAGGAGAACCAGGTGTCGAGCACATCCGGGTCGCGCCAGACCGGATAGACCAGATGCGTCGGATCCTGCGTCAGGTTGTAGTCGGCCAGCGCCCGGGCCAGCGCCTCGACCGCTGCGGGACGATCGGCCGCCTCGACGATGCGGGCATGGGCAAGCGGCATCGGCATTGGCGCCAGATCGTCGGTGAACCGTTCGGCTACGCCCTCGAAATCGGTGGCGCAATGCCAGACCGGATCGGTCTGGTTGAAGGCGCCATCGGCAAGCAGGGTGAAGATCTCGGTCTCGTCCAGAGCGTTGTCGCCCTCATCGTCGCGGAAGCCCGCAGGCCGGAGGTCGAGCCCGTACCAGACCGGGATCTGGTGGCCCCACCAGAGCTGCCGCGAGATGCACCAGGGCTCGATATTCTCCAGCCAGTGGAAATAGACCTTGGCGTCGCGCTCGGGCAGGATCGCCGTATCGCCGTTCTTCACCGCGTCGATAGCAGGGCCGACGATCCTTGCGGTGTCAACGAACCACTGGTCGGTCAGCAGCGGCTCGATCGCGACTTTGGAGCGGTCACCATGCGGCACCGGGTGGCGCTCGGCGTCGATGCCGTCAAGCCAGCCCTGCTCCTCGGCCAGACGCAGGATCTCCTTGCGGGCCGCATAGCGGTCGAGACCGTGCATCGCCATGCATTCGGGCGAGGGCGCCGCACCTTCGAGGAAATCGGCATTGCCCTCCAGCGTGATTGCGGCCTTCGTGTCCATCACATTGACCACGCGCAGCCCGCAGCGCGCACCCACCGCCCAGTCGTTGAAATCATGCGCGGGCGTGATCTTCACGGCGCCGGTGCCCTTGGCCGGATCGGCGTAATCGTCGGCCACGATGGGGATGCGGCGGCTGACCAGCGGCAGGATCACCTCCCTGCCGATCAGATGCGCATAGCGCGCGTCCGACGGATGCACCGCGATGCCGGTATCGCCCAGCATGGTTTCGGGCCGGGTCGTCGCCACCATGAGGTAATCGCGGGTCTCGAAGGCCGTGGGATTGCCGTCGTCGTCGAACGCGACCGGGTGGGAGTAGTTCAGCCCGTCGGCCAGATTGTAGCGCAGCCTGTGCATTGCGCCGTTGACCTCGATCTGCTCGACCTCCAGATCCGAGATTGCGGTCTCGAAATGCGGATCCCAGTTCACCAGCCGCTTGCCGCGGAAGATCAACCCCTTGTGATAGAGCTCGACGAAGACCTTGATCACCGCGGCGGGGAAGTTGCCCGACATGGTGAAGGCCTCGCGGTCCCAGTCGCAGGAGGCGCCCAGCCGCTTCAGTTGGTTGATGATGGTCCCGCCCGATTGCGCCTTCCATTCCCAGACTTTTTCCAGGAAGGCCTCGCGCCCCATCTCGCGGCGCGAGGGGGCCTGCGTTTTCGCCAGTTCGCGCTCTACCACCATCTGCGTCGCGATCCCGGCATGGTCGGTGCCGGGCTGCCAGAGCGTGTCGAAGCCGCGCATGCGGTGCCAGCGGATCAGGATATCCTGCAACGTGTTGTTGAAGGCGTGGCCCATATGCAGGCTGCCGGTCACGTTGGGCGGCGGGATCATGATGGAGAACGCCGTGGCGCCCGGCCGGGCATTGGCGCCCGCCCGCCCGACCTTGCCGTCGATCCACTGTTTCGAGATCCGCGCCTCCGCCTCGGCGGCGTTGAAGGTCTTTTCCATCGGCATCCGGCTTCTCCCGCATTCTCTGTGGAGGGTTTAGCCAAAGCCGGGGCGGAGGAAAAGCCTTCAGCCCCTTCCGTGCGGTCCGAATGCCCCCGAAATCGCGCGCCTCACCGGCGCGGCCCGTCATTGGTGGAGGACGAGGGTTTGAGTATTTGGGCAAGAAGCAATGCAGATCGCCGGAAAGGTCTGCCGCCGGGATGCGAGGGGGCGGACGTGATCCCTGCACCGGGGAGTGTCGGAGCGCCTGCGGGCGAGGAGCGGCTTCAAGCTTTCTTCGGATTGCCCCGCGTGTTCGGTTGAAAGGATGCATCTCTTCTGCCCCGCATGAGCCCGCGCCCGGCCCGGAACAAGGCGCGCGCACCGCCGGGCAGCGCCCGACCGCCCCCGGACGGGCGCTTGGGTGATACCTGAGCCATGAAGTGCAGACCACAATCGTAGATGCGCGCCCGCGGGCACTGCCCTTCGTTGCAGGTGGGGGCGAGCACTGGTGGAAGATCACGGGGGGCACCCGCAGGTCATATGCCTTTGCCCGATACCGCCCCCTTCTGGACTGCCCTTAGCGACCGCGCCGGATCCAGCCGCCGCCGAGGATGCGAGAGCCTTCCGGGGCGTAGAATACGCAGGCCTGGCCCGCGCTGACGCCATCCTCGGGGTTCAGCAACTCCACCTCCGCCTCGGTGGCCGAGAGGGGCCGGATCACCGCCGGGCGCGGCGGCCGGGTGGAGCGGACCTTGACATTCGCCAGCCATTCGCCTGCGCCGTCAAAAGGCGCGTCGCCCAGCCAGTTCACCTCGCGCAGCGGGATGGTGCGGGTCGACAGCGCCTCTTTCGGGCCGACCACCACGCGGCGCAATTCGGGGTCGAGCCGCAGCACATAGACCGGCTCGCCCAGGCCGCCGAGCCCGAGGCCCTTGCGCTGGCCGATCGTGTAATGGATGACGCCGCGATGCAGCCCCAGCACCCGGCCCGCCTGATCGACGATCTCGCCCGGCTCGGCGGCACCCGGGCGCAGCTTCTCGATCACCGCCGCGTAATTGCCCTCG
>JAIRJX010000242.1 GCA_031260425.1 Gemmobacter sp. | reverse complement strand
AGCCCTACATCGTCTACTCCGACCATGTGAACAATGCGCGGCCGGAGCACCACAAGCTCGCGGGGCTGGAGGTGAAGACCTCCAACCTCTGCTCCGAGATCACGCTCCCCACCGGGCTCGACCAGCATGGCGAGCAGCGGACGGCCGTCTGCTGCCTCTCCTCGCTCAACCTTGAGACCTGGATGGAGTGGAAGGATCACCCGCTCTTCATCGCCGACGTGATGCGGTTCCTGGACACCGTGCTCCAGAACTTCATCGACTCCGCGCCGGACAGCATGTCCCGCGCCCGCTATTCGGCGATGCGGGAACGCTCGGTCGGCCTCGGCGTCATGGGCTTCCATTCATTCCTTCAGGGGCTGAACGTTCCCTTCGAGAGCGTCATCGCCAAGGTGTGGAACAAGAAGATGTTTCGGCATATCCGCGAGCAGGCGGATGCCGCTTCCCGTCTTCTGGCGGAAGAGCGTGGCCCCTGCCCCGACGCCGCCGAATACGGTTTCCTGGAGCGCTTCTCCAACAAGATGGCGATCGCGCCGACGGCCTCCATTTCCATCATCTGCGGCGGGGCCTCGCCGGGCATCGAGCCGATCGCGGCGAACGTCTACAACCACAAGACGCTCTCCGGCTCCTACATCGTGCGCAACCCCTACCTGAAGGTGGTGCTGGCCAAGCATGGGCGCGACGATGACGAAACCTGGACCTCCATCACCGTCAGCAAGGGCTCGGTCCAGCACCTGGACTTCCTGGACGAGCAGGAGAAGGCCACCTTCAAGACCGCCTTCGAACTCGACCAGCGCTGGGTCATCGAGCACGCGGCCGACCGGACACCCTATATCTGCCAGTCGCAATCGGTGAACGTCTTCCTGCCGGCCAATGTCCACAAGCGCGACCTGCACCAGATCCATATGAGCGCGTGGAAGAAGGGGCTGAAGAGCCTCTACTACTGCCGCTCGCTGTCCATGGCGCGGGCGGACACCATCAGCGAGAAGGTGGCGACGCAACCGAAGCTCGGGCTGGAAGAGCAGATCGCGCTGCCGCTGGTGACGCCGGCCGTGCCGGCGAATTCGACGAATTACGAGGAATGTCTCGCTTGCCAGTGAGGCCGTGAGGGGGCTTTACCCTCTCACACTCCCCCGGCGGGAAACCCGTTTCCCGCACCTTCATTCCTTTGGCGTTCTTGACGCAAACAGCAGTTGGAGATTTGCCATGGCCGATGGAATCAGCCCCGACGAACTGCCCATCCGCTTCGATCTGCTGACCGCCAATCCCGTCTATAAGCCCTTCCGCTACCCCTGGGCCTACGACGCTTGGCTGATGCAGCAGCGTGTCCACTGGCTGCCCGAGGAAGTCCCGATGGCGGACGACGTCAAAGACTGGCAGAAGAATCTCACCGACGGCGAGCGGAACCTGGTCACCCAGATCTTCCGTTTCTTTACTCAGGCCGATGTCGAGGTGAACAATTGCTACATGAAGCACTACTCCCAGGTGTTCAAACCGACGGAAGTACTGATGATGCTCTCGGCCTTCTCGAATATCGAGACCATTCATATTGCCGCCTACAGCCACTTGCTCGACACCATCGGCATGCCGGAGCTTGAATATTCTGCATTTCTTAAATACAAGGAAATGAAAGAGAAATACGACTATATGCAGAATTTCTCGGTCTCGAATAAGATCGAGATCGCCAAGACACTCGCCGCCTTCGGTGCCTTCACCGAGGGTCTGCAGCTCTTCGCCTCCTTCGCCATCCTCATGAACTTCCCACGCCACAACAAGATGAAGGGCATGGGGCAGATCGTGACTTGGTCCGTGCGCGACGAGACGTTGCACTGCCTTTCCGTCATCCGCCTCTTCCGCACCTTCGTGCAGGAGAATCCGGAGATCTGGACCGAGGAATTGCGGCGTGACCTCTATCTGATCTGCGCCACCATCGTGGACCATGAGGATGCCTTCATCGACCTCGCCTTCGCCATGGGGCCGGTGCAGGGCCTCGATGCGCCGCAGACCAAGAGCTACATCCGCTTCATCGCCGACCGGCGCCTGCAGCAGTTGGGGCTCGAACCGCTCTACCACATCGAGAAAAACCCCCTGCCCTGGCTTGATGAGATGCTGAACGCCATCGAGCACACGAACTTCTTCGAGAACCGAGCGACCGAATATTCCAAGGCCTCGACCGAAGGCTCCTGGGAGGACGCCTTCGCGGACGGCACCTTCAACTCACCCCAGCCCGAGGGCGCGATCGAGTTGGATGTCCGGCATTGATGCCCTGACCGGGGCGGCGTAAGCCCTCCCGCCATGCTGCGCGTCATCCGCCTTTCCGCCCTGCTCCTCCTCGCGCTGGTCGCGGGAATCTGGGGTTATGCCTGGGTGACCAAGGGCCAGGACGAGACGCTGGGCGAGGCCTTCGCTTCCCGTCTGGCCGGCGTCTTCGGCCAGGACATGGCGGTGCCCTCGGCCGGGGGCGGGGGCATGCAGTTGCCGGGCGGCATCTCGCTCGGCGGCCCCTTCGAACTGGTGGACCAGACCGGCAAGCCTGCCACCGACCGCGATTATGCCGGCCGCTGGCTGCTGATCTATTTCGGCTACACCTATTGCCCGGACGTCTGCCCGACCGAGCTCGGCACCATGGCTGCGGCGCTCGACGTGATGGGCGCCTCCGGCGATGCGGTCACGCCGCTGCTCATCACCATCGACCCCCAGCGCGACACGCCGGCGGCGCTGGCCGATTACGTTTCCCGCTTCCATCCGCGCCTGCAGGGGCTGACCGGCACATCCGAGCAGATCGCGGCAGTGGCGCGGCGCTACCGGGTCTATTTCGCGCGCGTGCAGCGGCCGGAGGCAACCGACTACCTGATGGATCACTCCAGCTTCATCTATCTGGTCGGGCCCGATGGGCGGGTCCGGTCCCTGTTCCGGCCCGAGGCGACGCCGGAACAGATCGCCGCGGCG
>JAIRJX010000233.1 GCA_031260425.1 Gemmobacter sp. | reverse complement strand
GCCCGCCGGGCGGCCGAAATGGACAGTTGGAAGCCCACACTTGTTGCCCCTCCCCCTTCGCGCCCGTCAGGCCACACCCACCGCGCGCAGCACCATCGCGGCATAGGCCGCCTCGACCTCGGCCCGCTCCAGCCGCCCGCCCTCACGATACCAGTTGGTCACCCCGGTCAGCATGGCGATCAACGCCAGCGTGGCCAGCTTGCTGTCGGGAACGCTGAACAGTCCCGCCTGCCCTCCTGCGTGCAGGATCGCCTCCAACGCATCCTCGTAGCGGCGGCGCAACGCCTCGATGACGGCGAAATTCCCGGGCTCCAGGTTGCGCAGCTCCATATAAGCGACAAAGACCGCCTCCGGCCGGTCGATATGATAGCCGATATGGAAGCGCGCGAACTGGTCGAGCCGGGCCACCGGCCCCTCGACCGGCGGCAGCGCCGACAGCGCCGACAGCAGCTCCTCCAGATGCCCGCGCATCAGATCGGCGAGCAGGCTCTGCTTGTCTGGCGTGTAAAGATAAAGCGCGCCGGCCTGCACGCCCACCTCTGCCGCGATCCGTCGCATCGAGACGGCGGCATAGCCGTGGCGTGCGAACAACCGCTCGGCCGCCGCGCGGATGCGCGGGCCGGTGATTTCGGAATGCGAGCCGGTTTTGCGTGCCATGCTCCCTGTTTATCTGAACGCCTGTTCAGTTCAACCCCGCGACCATCCGACCCACTACCCGCCCGTGGGACGTGGAAGCTGGGTCACGCTGGTCGAGAAAGCCGAAGAAGCGCTCCCCCTGCAAGCCCGCAAGACAGTTCAAGCTGATCCCCCCACTACCGCCTGCCTTGCCGAGACGGCCCTACCCGCCTATGGTCTGACAAACATCCTTGCGCACCGAGTACCGATGCCGCGCCTCCTTCCTGTTCTTGCCTGCTGCCTCACCCTTGCGGGCTGCCTTGACATGCCGGAACTGGCGAAGCCGCCGGCACCGCCCGCCGGTCCGCCACCGCAGATCCTGCCGCTTGACGCCCTGCTGACCAAAGCGGCGGATGATCCGGCTCCCGCCTTTCCCCCCGTCGCCACCCGGGCTGAGGCGCTGCGTGCCCGCGCCGCAGCCCTCCGCGCCGCGCCGATGACCCCGCACCCCTGACCGGGCGAGCGCCCGATTGCGCGGTGACAACGAACCGGCTAACAGACGGCAAAGTGCGGACCCCAGGACACGGAGAACTTCATGCAATCGCCCCTGCGTCTCGGGTTGGCCGGTCTTGGCACCGTCGGCATCGGAGTGGTGAAGATCGTCCAGCAACATGCGGACCTGATCGCCACCCGCACCGGGCGCCCGGTGGTGATCACCGCCGTCTCGGCCCGCGACCGCACCCGGAACCGCGATGCGGACCTCTCTTCTTACGCCTGGGAAAGCGACCCGGTGACGCTGGCGCGGCGTGATGACGTGGATGTCTTCATCGAGGTGATGGGCGGCCATGAGGGTGCCGCGAAAGCCGCGACCGAGGCCGCCCTCGCCGCCGGCAAGGATGTGGTCACCGCCAACAAGGCGCTGCTCGCCCATCACGGCCAGGCGCTCGCCGAGGCCGCCGAGGCCGCTGGTCGGGTGATCCGCTTCGAGGCCGCCGTCGCAGGCGGCATCCCGGTCATCAAGGCGCTGACCGAGGGCCTCGCCGGCAACCGTATCAGGCGGGTGATGGGGGTGATGAACGGCACCTGCAACTACATCCTGACCCGGATGCAGAATGCGGGCCTGCCCTACGAGACGGTCTTCGAGGAAGCCCGGCAACTGGGCTATCTGGAGGCCGATCCCAATCTCGATGTAGGGGGGATCGACGCCGGGCACAAGCTCAGCCTGCTGGCCTCCATCGCCTTCGGCACCCGCGTGGCCTTCGAGCATGTGGAACTGGAAGGCATCGGCAATGTCTCGATCGAGGATATCAGCCTTGCCGACGACATGGGCTATCACATCAAGTTGCTCGGCGTGGCGCAGATCTCGGGGCGCGGGCTGGAACAGCGCATGACCCCCTGCCTCGTGCCCGCCGAAAGCCCGTTCGGCCAGTTGCAGGGCGGCACCAACATGGTGATGCTGGAGGGCGACAGCGTAGGCCAGATCGTTCTGCGCGGCCCCGGCGCGGGCGAGGGGCCTACCGCCTCGGCGGTAATGGCCGACGTGATTGACCTCGCGCGTGGGCTGCGGCTGCCGACCTTCGGCCAGCCCGCCCATACACTGGCCGCCCCGGTCCCCGCCAAAGCCGCGACCCCGGCACCCTATTACCTGCGGATGACGCTGCTCGACAAACCCGGCGCGCTGGCAAAGATCGCCACCTGCCTGGGCGAGGCCGGCATCTCCATCGACCAGATGCGCCAGATCAACCAGCCGGGTGCGGAGGATGACGACGCCACCGTCATCTTCGTCACCCACAAGGCAGCGCCGGCCGATATCGCCCACGCTTCGGAAAGTTTCGCCGCGACCGGCGTGCTGGTCGGCCAGCCGGTCGCGATCCGTATCGAGGAGATCTGAGGGCTGCGCCTGCGGAAAGCGGGAAAGGGGGCGCTCACGCCCCCTCTTGAGCCTTCGGCTCAATTCACCCCCCGAGGATATTTTTCAACAGATGATGAACAAGATGCGCTCTGCATCATCTGTTGAAAAATATCCTCGGGGGAGCTTCCCGAAGGGAAGCGTCGGGGGCAGAAAGCCCCCCGCGACATTGCCGCCCGCGCCCAGGTGGCGGCCCCGGTGCGGGAGCCGTCGGAGCACGGTCGATATCGATGGAAGCGCCCTCGCGTGACCGGCAGCCGGCGGTCTACATGTTGCGGGTCTTGCACAGATGCCAGACCGTCTTGCCCAGCACCACCAGGGCGACGAGGGCGATCAGCACGACCGAGATTGCGGCGATGGCCGGGTCGATATTGTCGCGCAGGCCCATCCACATCAGGCGGGGCAAGGTCACGGCATCGACCGAGGTGATGAAAAGCGTCACCCCGATCTCCTCCCAGGAGAGAACGAAGGTCAGGAAGAACGCGGCCAGCAGGCCGAAGCGGATATTGGGCAGGATCACCCGGAAGACACGGGTGCCCAGCCCTGCCCCCATCGACCGTGCCGCAAGGTCGATCCGCCGGTCCACCTGGTTCAGCGCGACCGTGAGCAGCACCACGGCAAAGGGCGCGATCATCACCGCATGAGCCAGCGCCACCCCCGCCCAGGTGTCGTAGGCGACAATCCCGTTCACCTGCGACAGTGTCGTCAGGAAGAAGTAGAGCGTCAGGGCCGACACCACCGGCGGCGCCACCATCGGCATCAGCGCAAGCCCCATCATCAGCCCGGCAAAGGCCGGCCGCAGCATCCAGATCCCGAGGCTGAAGGCCGTGGCCAACAGGGTAGCCACCACACTGGCCAGAAGGCCGATGCGGATCGACAGCCATATCCCCTGCGCCCAGGCGGGATTGTCGAGCAACGCCCGGTAGTGGCGCAGCGACCATTCGCCCAGCGGCACTGACAGATAGCGTGTGGGGGTGAGGCTGACCGGGATCACCGCGACCAACGGCATGAGCAGGAATACCGCGACCAGCGCGGCCAGCGTGAGCGCCAGCATTCCGGGGCGCAGGCGCATCATCTTTCGCCTCCGCGCGCCTGCCGCATCCCCACCGCCAGCAGCGCACCGACCCCGGCCATCAGCACGACGCTGATTGCCGCGCCGAGGCCCCAGTCGGGGCTTTGGAAGATACGCAGATAGATCAGTTCGGCCACCATCACGCTGCGCCCGCCACCCAGAATGGCCGGCGTGACGAAAAAGCCGAGCGCAAAGACGAAGACCAGCAGCACCGCGCCATAGATGCCGCTCCGTGTCATCGGCACGAACACCTGCCAGAAGATCCGCGCGCGCCCCGCCCCCATGCCGCGTGCCGCCAGCAGCACCCGTTCATCCACTGCCTTCATCGCCGAGGCCAGCGGAAAGACGGCGAAGGGCACCAGGAAATGCACCATCCCCACCACCACGCCGAATTCGTTGCGCACCATGGTCAGCGGCTCTGACAGGAGGCCCGCATTCTGCGCCCAGCTATTCAGGATGCCCTTGTTCGACAAGAGTGCCAGCCAGCCGAAGGCCCGCGTCAGGACCGAGATCCAGAAGGGGATCAGGATGCAGAGCTCGGTCAGCGCCCGCGCCACCGGGCCGCCGCGCACCCAGACCAGCGTGATCGCATAGGCCAGCGTCACCGACAGCGCCGTCACCGTCGCGCAGACGCGCAGCGTGCGCCACATGACGCTTTGCACCAGCGGATCGGTGAGGGCGGCCCGATACTGGCCAAGGCCGGGCTCCGGCAGGGTGACGCTCCACCGGACGACGCCCAGAAAGGGGATCAGGTAGGTCGCGGCCAGGAACAGCAGCAGCGGCCCCAGCAGGAACAGGCGCGAACGGATCATGGTCTCTCCCGAAAGGGCGCGCGCGCCCCGGCTGTGTCGCCGAAGCGCGCACGATGCGGCCGGTCAGGCCGAGATGATCTTCAGGAACTCGTCCAGCGCCGGACCGTAATTGGTCTCATACCAGGCCATGTCCAGCGGGATCTGCACGGCAAGTTTCTCGGGCGAGACGGGGTTGTATTGCTGCAGCTCCGCCGGGATCAGCGCATCCGCCGCCGGGTTGGCCGGCCCCTGCCCCAGCATCTCGAACATGATGACCTGTTTCGCCGGATCCTGGGCCGAGGCGATGAATTTCATCGCATTCTCCTTGCCGCCGGGATTGCCCTTGAGCACCGCCATTGCGCCGGGAGAAACCAGCCCCTGCGCCCAGGTGAAGGCGATGTCGCCGCCCGAATCCTGCTCGATCAGCTTGGCGCGGGTCGACCAGATCAGCGCCATCGACGCCTCGCCGTTCAAGAGGATCGACTGACTTTCCGACCCGCCGCCCCAGAAGGCCACGACATGTTCCTTGAAGGCGGCGATCTTGTCATGCGCGCGCTTCAGATCCAGCGGATAGAGTTGGTCGGGCGCCACGCCATCGGCCAGAAGGGCGGCCTCCCACATGCCGGCGCCCCATTTATACATCGACCGCTTGCCGGGGTATTTCTCGACATCGAAGAAGTCGGCCATCGACGACGGCGGGTTGTCTTTGAACTTCGTGGCGTCGTAGGCGATGATATAGCTGAAGAAATAGGTCGAAGAGGCGTATTCCCAGCCGAAACCGGGACGGAATTTCGACTTGTCGACGATGGTATAGTCGATAGGTTCGATCTGGCCCTTCTTGCCCAGCGCCTCGGCCGAGAAGGGGTCGGCATCCACGATATCCCAAGCGGGTTTGCCGCTTTCGACCTGGGCCGAGATCGCGCCTTCGCTTGGCCCCGAACCGTCCTGCTTCACCGTGATGCCGGTTTCGGCCAGGAAAGGCTGGCCATAGGCCTTGTCATAGGCGAGGCTGGCATCGCCGCCCCAGTTCACGAACACCAGTTCCGTTCCCTGGGCCGCAGCGGGGGTCGCACGCAACCCGAAAGCCGCCGTGCCCATCAGAAGCGCAAGCCCGGTGGTGAAGTCGCGGCGCGAGATTTCGCCGCGTTTCATCCGCTCTGTCAGGATTTCCACCTGATCGCGCTGGAAAGGTCCGTTCATTGGTCGTCTCCCTCATGTTGTCGGTTTTTGTGATCGGGTGGCCGTCAGAGAAGGAACCCGCGCGCGGGCGGCCAGGTAGCCCAGACGGGCGCACCGGGCGAAAGCCCCTCGGGCAGGCCGGCGGTGGGCAGATGCAGCACCAGGGGCATTCCGCCCGCCGTCGCCAGCGACAGCCGCGTTTCGGCGCCCAGATAGGTCAGGTCGGTCAGCCGGGCGGGCAGCGCGTTGCCCTCAGCCGGTTCCGAGAGCGCAAGGCCCATATATTCGGGCCGGATCGCCAGATCGCCGTTGCCGGGGGTTGACGGTGACGGCAGGCGGATGGCCCTGCCCTCGATCCGGCCCTGAACTATCGGCAGGATGTTGATATCGCCCAGAAACTCAGCGACGAAGCGGTTCGCGGGCCGCTCGTAGACCTCACGCGGGGGGGCGATCTGTTGCAGCCGTCCCGTCTCGAAGATCGCGACGCGCGACGACAGCGCCAACGCCTCCTCCTGATCATGGGTGACGAAGAC
>JAIRJX010000221.1 GCA_031260425.1 Gemmobacter sp. | reverse complement strand
GCAGCAGCACCCGCGCCCGCAGCGGTAATGAGCGGCACCACGGCAAGCGCCATGGCGGCGGTGGTCATCAGGATCGGCCTGAGCCGGGTCTTCGCGGCGGCCACGATGGCGGCGCGACGGTTCAGCCCATGCGCCTCGCGCTGTTGGTTGGCGAACTCCACCATCAGGATGCCGTGCTTGGTGATGAGGCCGATCAGCGTGATAAGGCCGACTTGTGTGTAGATGTTCAGCGTGCCCACCCCGAGATAGAGCGGTAGCAGCGCACCGAAGATCGACAGCGGCACCGCCACCATGATGATGAAAGGGTCGCGGAAGCTTTCGAACTGCGCCGCCAGAACCAGGTAGATCACGATCAATGCCGCACCGAAGGCGAGCAGGATGGTGTTGCCCTCGCTCTTCTCCAGCCGCGACTGGCCCGAGAAATCGACGAAGAAGCCGTCGGGCAGCACTTCGGCCGCGATCCGCTCCAGTTCGGCCAGCGCGGGGCCGGTGGAAAGGCCGGGCATCGGCATGGCGGAAAGCGTGGCAGCGTTCAACTGGTTGAACTGCTCGATAGCGGCGGCGCTGACGCCGGGATCGAGCGTGACCACCGACGAAAGCGGCACCATGGCGCCAGAGCCCGACCGAACGAAGAAATCGCCCAGCCGCTCGGGGTTGTTGCGCCAGTCGCGCGGCACCTGGGTAATGATGTCGTAGCTGTTGGAATCGCGGTCGAACTGCGCAATGGCGCCGCCGCCGACCAGCAGGGCCAGCGTGGCGCCGATCTCGCTGACCGGCACGCCAAGATTGGCGGCGCGGTCGCGGTCGATGATGATGCGCACTTGCGGGGCATCGAACGAGAGGCTGTTCTGCAGCACAATAAACATGCCGCTTTGCATCGCCTTCTGCCGGATCTCCTCGGCCACTTCCACCACCCGCTCGGGGGCATGGATCGACTGGATCACCATGGAGATCGGCAGGCCCCCTCCCGCCCCCGGCAGCGAGGGCGGCGCGAAGGCATAGCCCTGCACGCCCGGCGCCTTGTCGAGGATGGACTGGATCTGCCCCTGGATCGCCTTCTGGCTCCGACTACGTTCGGCCCAGTCCTTCAGCGCCCAGATATAAAAGCCGGTATTGCTGGCCCCGCCCATGCCAGCAACCGAAAACGAGGTCTGCACCTCCTCGATATCGGCGGTGCGGCGGGCGATCTCGCTGGTGAAGGCGTCGGTATATTCGAGCGTTGCGTAGCGCGGGCCGTTCAGGATGGCGAAGAGCGCGCCCTGATCCTCTTCCGGTGCCAGTTCCGATGAGGTGTTGACGAACATGAAACCGGTGGCGCCCAGCAGCGACACCACCATCAGGAGCGTCACCGGCCGGAAATCGAGCGAGGACGACACCCGCCGCTCATACCAGTTCGACACGCCGGTCAGCACCTTGTCGACGATGCGCTGGAAGCGGCCCGGCTCGCCATGGGTCAGCAGGCGCGCCGACATGGCGGGGGTGATGGTCAGTGCGATCAGGCCCGAGATGACGACCGATCCGGCCAGCGTGAGCGCGAATTCGGTGAACAGCGATCCGGTCAGCCCGCCGGTGAAGGCAAGCGGCGACAGCACCGCGGCCAGCGTGATCGTCATGGCGATGACGGGGCCGGTGATCTCTTTCATGCCGTTGATCGCGGCGCGGGCGGGCGCCTGGCCCTCGTCGATATGGCGGTGGATGTTCTCCACCACCACGATAGCGTCATCGACCACGAGGCCGATGGCCAGCACCATGGCCAGAAGTGTAAGCAGGTTGATCGAATAACCCAGCGCCAGCATGATCGCGCAGACCCCGATCAGCGACAGCGGAATCGTCACGATCGGCATCAGCACCGAGCGGAACGAGCCGAGGAACAGCAGGATCACCACCACCACGATAGCCACCGCCTCGGCGATGGTCTTGAACACCTCCGAGATCGACGCGGCGATGGTTTCGGTGGAATCGTAGACCAGCTTGATGGTCATGCCCTTCGGCAGGGTCTCCGACAGGCG
Organism: Gemmobacter sp.; assembly: GCA_031260425.1. Lineage (GTDB taxonomy): Bacteria > Pseudomonadota > Alphaproteobacteria > Rhodobacterales > Rhodobacteraceae > Gemmobacter. The sequence continues at coordinate 5,137 of JAIRJX010000221.1, read as the reverse complement.
CGGCAACTCGTTGAGCACATTGCTTGCGACATCGAGCTGGTTCTCGCCCGGTGCAGGGATGATGCCGATGAAGGTGCCCGGTTCGCCGGCGAAGGTCACGATGGCATCGCTGGTGCCCGAAGCCAGTTCGATCTTCGCCACATCGCGCAGCCGCACCACCCCGTTCGTGCCCTGCACCAGCGGCAGGGCACCGAAGGCCTCGGCGGTCTGGATGGTGGAGTCGAGCGTCAACTTGTAGATGAAATACTCGTTCTCGGTCTTGCCCGGTGCCGAGAGGAAGTTGGAGGAACGTACCGCCGCCAGCACCTCGGAAGCGGTGACGCCGCGCGCCGAAAGCTGGAGCGGGTCGAGCCAGATCCGCATCGCATATTGCGCGGCGCCAAGGACCTGCATCTGCGCCACGCCATCGATATTGGTGACGCGCGGACGGACCACGCGTTCCAGATATTCGGTCAACTGTTCAGGCGTCATGTTGGGGTTTTGCACCGCCAGATACATCAGCGCGAAGGTCTGCCCGGTGCCCTTCACGATCACCGGATCCTCTGTATCCGAGGGCAGTTGGCCGCGCACCTGCTGCACCTTCGACATCACCTCGGTCAAGGCGATATCGGGATCAGCACCCAGCTTCATCTGCACCGTCACCACCGAGGCGGAGGGGGTGGACTGGCTGGTGATGTAATCGACATTCTCGGTGGTCGAGACTGCGGCGGCAATCGGCGCGGTCACGAACCCCTGGATCAGATCCGGCGCGGCCCCGGGATAGACGGTGGTGATGGTGACCACCGTTTCGTCGACCTCGGGATATTGGCGCACCGGCAGGTTCGCTACCGACACGAGACCCAGAAACAGGATCAGCGCCGCAAGAACGGTGGAGAGGACGGGCCGCCGGATGAAGCGTTCGGAGAAATGCATGGCGCTCCCCTATTCGCCGGCCGGAGCTTCGAGCGGCACCGAATTGTCGATGCTGACCCTCGCCCCCGAGGTGAGACGGTTCTGCCCCGAGGTCACGATCCGGTCGCCAGCCTCGATCCCGCTGACCACCTCGATCCGCGCGCCCGAGCGGCGGCCCAGCGTCACGAAGACCTGCTCGACCTTCAGTTCCTCCGCCGCCTCGCCGGGGCGGAGGACATAGATCGAATCGCCATAGAGCGTGGAGCTTACCGCCGTCTGCGGCACGGCGATGATCCCCTCTTCCGACGGCAGATTGATACGCACCCGTAGAAACTGGCCCGGAAGCAGCCGCACGGCGGGGCTGTCGACCTCGGCGCGCACCGAGACGAGGCGGGAGTTCGCATCGACCCGGGGTTCGATGGCGACGATACGGCCCTCGGCGCTCATCTCGCCCACTGTGGTGGTGACGGTCACGCCGCCGCCAAGCCTCAATGCGTCGATCTGCTGTTCCGGCACCGAGAAATCGACCCGCATTCCGGTCAGATCCTGCAAGGTGGCATAGACTGTGCCCGGGGTGACATATTGCCCGATCTCGATACGCGGGATGCCGATCTCGCCGGAAAAAGGCGCGGTGAGCCGCTTGCCGTCAAGCGCGGCCTGCATCTGGGCAACCTGCGCGCGGGCGCTTTCGGCCTGCGCGTCGGCGGTCTCCACCGTGGTCGTCGCCCCCACGCCACGCTGCGACAGGGTGCTGGCTCGCTTCGCCTCGGCCTGCGCCACCTTGAGCGCCGCCTCGGCCGCCGCCAGGCCCGCACGCTCGCTGTCGTCATCCATCTGGACCAGGTGCTGCCCCTCGGTGATCGGGTCATTGCCGGCAAACAGCACCTGCCGCACCACCCCGCCGGATTCGATGGCCAGATCCACCCCGCGCACCGACAGTGCCGTACCGACGGCGTCGATGCCCGGGGCCCATGTCACCGGTTCGACCGTCTCGGTGTTGACCGGCACCGGCGCCGGCACCATTCCCGACAGGAATTGCGCGATCATCTCGTCCCGGAAGAACTTGAACCAGACGAGGCTGCCGACCACGAGGCCGAGCAGAATGATCGCGATGACGAGACGCTTGAACATGGATTTCTCCTGCAGTGCGGTCTTGTGACAGGGTGCCGGGCGGGGCTTTCGCTCCTAACTGCTGCGCCAGCGACGATTTGTAAACTCCGGGACATGTCTTTTATGCCACCCTGACGCGCGTGATGGTGCATGGATGCGACGGCCCGCCCATCCGGGCCTGTCCATCCGGGATTGTGTCCTTGATCCCGAAGCATATTTTCAATATTTTCAGTGTCGACAGCGGGGATGCGCAGATGACCGAAAAGCCGGAAGCCATTGCCGCCGACCGCAAGCGCGGCTCCGGCGTAAAGTTCGTCTACGATATCCTGCGCGACGAGATTCTCAATCTCGAACTCCCGCCCGGTAGCCCGATCGACGAAGTGCAATTGTCCGAACGCCTCGCCATGTCGCGCACCCCGATTCGCGAGGCGCTGGTGCGGCTGGCCGGCGATGGGCTGGTCACCACGCTGCCCAACCGCTCTACCGTGGTCTCGCAGATCGACTTCCTGAATCTGCATACCTTCTTCGATGCCCTGACGCTGATGTATCGCGTCACCACCCGGCTTGCCGCCGAGAACCACCAGACCGAGGATCTGCGGATCATCCGCGCCCATCAGGCCGCCTTCGCCCGCGCGGTCGAAGCTCAGGATGCACTCGCGATGATCGCCACCAACCGCGACTTTCACGCCGCTATCGCCGAGGCAGGCCGCAATCCCTATTATACCGGCCTGTTCTGCCGCCTGCTGGACGAGGGGCGGCGCATCCTGCGGGTTTACTATTCCTCCTATCAGGACCGGTTGCCGCATCGTTTCGTCGTGGAGCATGAGGAGATGATCTCTGCCATGGCGACGCGCGACATTGCCGCCGCCGATCGGTTGGCGAGCGCACATGCCGACCAGATCGTCACCCAGATCCAGAGCTTCATCCTCCGCGACCGCCGCCAGCCCATCGCGCTTTGACTCTGGCAGAGCGGATACGAAGAAAGGGGGCGCTCGCGCCCCCTCTTGAGCCTGCGGCTCAATTCACCCCCCGAGGATATTTTTGAACAGATGATGAACAAGAGGGTGCACCCCTGATCACCTGTCTAAGTCAGGTGAACGGGAAGGGCTCCCGTTTTTTCGTGGAGTGCCGGTATATCCCTGCTTCCCGGGCAGGCTTGGGCCTGCGCCTGCCCGGACCAAGGCGTGGGCTTCCCCAAGAGACCGCAGGAACGCCTCCGGGAAACATCAACCCGTTCCGGCACTTCCAGACCCGCACAATTCATGTCGACAAATAAAATGCAAATACTATCATGGTCCGAGCCAGACAGATTCGCGGCCCCGCCGCCGCCCGTGTCGCCCGAGAGGAGAGAAGAGATGACTTCCAGTATTTTCACCGGCACGGTCCCGGCCCTGATGACACCCTGCAAACCCGACCGCAGCCCGGACTTCGACGCGCTGGTGCGGAAGGGTAAGGAACTGATCGCGCTTGGCATGTCGGCGGTGGTCTATTGCGGCTCCATGGGCGACTGGCCGCTCCTGACCGATGCAGAGCGGATGGAGGGGGTAGAGCGTCTGGTGAAGGCGGGCGTTCCGGTCATTGTCGGCACCGGCGCCGTGAATACCAAAATCGCCGTGGCCCATGCGGCCCATGCCGCGAAGGTCGGCGCCAAGGGCCTGATGGTAATCCCGCGCGTGCTGTCGCGCGGCAGTGTCATCGCGGCACAGAAGCAGCATTTCAAGGCGATCCTCGCCGCCGCGCCGGAATTGCCGGCGGTGATCTACAACAGCCCCTATTACGGCTTTGCCACCCGCGCCGACCTGTTCTTCGCGCTCAGGGCCGAGCATCCGAACCTGGTCGGCTTCAAGGAGTTCGGCGGTAATGCCGATCTTTCCTATGCGGCGGAGCATATCACCTCGCAAGATGATGGCGTGACGCTGATGATCGGTGTGGATACCGCAGTCTATCACGGCTTCGTCAATTGCGGTGCGACCGGCGCGATCACCGGAATCGGCTGCGTGCTGCCGAAGGAGGTGCTGCACCTCACCGCTCTTTGCATGGCCGCCGCCGCCGGAGACGCCACCGCCCGCCGGCTGGCCAGGGAACTGGACGAGGCGCTGCTCATCCTCGCCACGGTCGATGCCGGCCCGGACCTGGTGCTGTTCTTCAAGCATATGATGGTGCTGAAGGGGAATCCGGAATACGAGTTGCATTTCAACGAAACCGACGCGCTGTCACCCAGCCAGCGCGGTTTCATCGAGGCGCAATTGAAGCTGTTCGATGCCTGGTATGCCGACTGGGTGAAACAGCCCGAGGCGCGGAAATTCGCCGCCTGACCCGGTTTCGGTAAAACGCAGGAGGCCCTCATCCGGGGGCCTTTTGCGTTTGCGGGGGAGCGCGGGAGCGGCGGATATCCAAGGCACCCTGGGTAGTCGTGAAACATCCGAATGCCGCTGCCGCCACAGCGGCCCGTGTGAGCCCGCGCCATATCCGGAATCAAGGCACGAAGTTCTGCCGCGCCTGACCGCCGCCGGGCGGGCGACGCCCTCCGCCGCACTACATGACGAGAACACAGCAGATCCCGCGCCTGACCGGCAGGCTGCATCACCCAGGAACGGCTGCAGGTCCGACCCGGAGCCGCCCTCAGTTCACCGCGTCCAGCCCGCCTGCGCGCAGACGCTCCAGCATCTCCACCTCTGCCACGTTGAGCGTGATGCCCTCGGCCGCCGCGCGGGCGCGGGCGGCGAAGCGGCGTTGCGAGGGCAGGCGGGCTCCCTGCCCGACAATGGTGTCAAACAGCGCCTCGGCCCGCGCGAAGGGATCGCCTCGGCCCGCCGCGAAACGCTCGGGGCTGAAGGCAAGGATCAACTCGCCATGATGGGGCAGGAGCGACATCGAGCCAAGATAGTCGCGCGCCTCCGGGCTGGTCAGGTCGCCGATCATCACCCCGGCCAGCAGCTCCACCATGGTGGAGATGGCAGAGCCCTTGTGGCCACCGAAAGGCAGCATCGCCCCAGCCAGCGCCGCTTCCGGATCGGTCGTCGGCTTGCCGGTGGCATCGACCGCCCAGCCCTCGGGAAGCGGCCGGCCGGCGCGGCGGTGCAACTCGATCTCGCCCCGCGCGGCAACACTGGTGGCGAAGTCGAAGACATAGGGC
>JAIRJX010000310.1 GCA_031260425.1 Gemmobacter sp. | reverse complement strand
CAGTTCGGGTTCGATCTGTCCTTCACCGGCCCCGAGACGCTCGACCCCGAGCGCGCCTGGCTCGACTTCGCCGCCGCGAGGGGGCGTCCCGTCACCATCGAGCGTAATCCGGCCAAGGCGGTCGCGGGGGCCGATCTGGTGGTCACCGACACCTGGGTTTCCATGCACGATCCCGAAAGCGCCAGAGAGCGGCGGCACAACCAGCTTCGCCCCTATCAGGTGAACGAGGCGCTGATGGCCCAAGCGAAACCCGACGCGCTCTTCATGCACTGCCTGCCCGCCCATCGCAATGACGAGGCGACCAGCGCGGTGATGGACGGTCCGCATTCGGTGATCTTCGACGAGGCCGAAAACCGCCTGCACGCCCAGAAGGCGGTCATGCGCTGGTGCCTCGGCGTGTGAGGCATCGGGTGAGACGTGACGGGCCGGGGCGTCCCCTCGGCTCTCTCCCGCAACGGATCGAACCGCCGGCCAGCCACAGGATCGGCGTGCCCATACCGGGCACCGCCTTGCCATTGGTCGTGTGAATGCTTCACCCGGAACACGGCAGGTGCCCCGGAGGGTGGGCGCCGATGTCGCCGTAACGGTGACTGCAACCATCTCCACTCCCGCCAGCGGTCGGGTGCCGCCCTTTGGCGCGTCGAGTGACCAAGACAAAGGGCACGGGCCTCTTCAACAGGCCCTATGGGCATCAGACGAGTGCAGGTCTTTCTCAAGGATGTGCGCCAGTCTGTCCGAGGACGAACGCTACACCCGCGCCGCTGCGGCGCTCATGGCTGACCCCGGCCTTGCCATGGTGCAGTGCGCCCTTGCCGATATCATGCGCTGCCCCAGCGTGTGGAACAAGACCTCCCATGGCCGTTGTGGTATCCGTTCTTGGCGAGTGTAGGGTAGTGCTTCGGTATCGTGGAGGTCATGAACTCCCCCACGATGCTGCTGAAGTTCGCGGGCATCAGCATAGTCTCAAGGCGCTCAATCTTGCGCCCGTTTAGCTGCTGGTTGATGAAGTCGATGAAGTCATTCATCGCGGAGCAGATGTGCTCGACAGTCAGCCCGTGCGGGTTGAAGTGCTCAATGCGAACCGGGGCCGGATGGCAGGCGCGATATTCGGGCGAATCAATGTCTGGTGTGTTGTCCATGCTTGGACACTAGGGGGACACGACCCGCTCTGTCCATGTCGCGCCGCAATGCCCAGAGCTTCGCCCGACTGCATCTTTCGGTGCCCGAAGGGCCGCGTCTATGCTGGTCGTCACATTCTGTCGCCGGACGCGCTCCGCTGCTGGGGAGAACCTGCCCACGCCAAGGCTGAGGCAGCCCTCCTGCGAAACTACATCAGGGCCGCCAACACCCAGACCCGGGCGCGGCGCTGAGTGCGTCATCACCGTCCGATAGACGTGATCGCAGCCCAGACGGCCCTTGGGAGGCCAGGGTTGGCTATGAAAAGCCCGATGATGCTGGCGGCTCCCACAATCAACTGGAAAGGCCTGCTCTCAACCACAAAGTTGACAAAAGTGCGCAGGGTGCCCCCATGCATTTCCCACCAAGTGGTGTTCGTCTTCAATGAACGGTCAAAGGCGCGACCTGCAATGTTGGCGAGAACATCAACCTTCCGCAGGGTTGACTGGTGGAGGCCGACATAGTTCTGCTGTTCAAACGCTTCCGCCTCTGACGCACCATTCAGGAAGTCGCGGGGCTCCACCCGGTTCTTCTCAAGGATTGTCGTGAGCCGAGGGTGTCCAGTGTATCCGACACCGTAGATGTCGATCAGCAACCGCGCGAGGTCAAACTTGTTGTCATCCGGGATGACAAAGGGGGCGCGACCCAGAACGCGATACCTATGTTCGATTGCTGCGAAACCGTAATTAATGTCACGCATGTTCCAGTGGAGATACTTCATGCCGCGATGGCTGCTGATGTGGGCGAAGTAGGCGTCAAGCATCTCGCGCTCCAGCGTGTCGTATTGCGCTGTGATGTCAGCCAAGTCTATCTTGCCAAGTTCAGCCACCTGATGGATGGAGAACGACACTGTTTGGCCCGCGTCCAGCTTCCTGATCGCGATGGATGTGATTCTGGGCGAGCGCCCATCAGTCCTGTCGTAGAAGCTCTCGCATGAGTAGTGGATCACCCAGACGTTCGCGGCATCCGCAAACAGGCGGTCAATAACAGCGCGTGACGCCTTCTGTCTGCGGGGGTCTGGTGCTGACAAGTCGTGCTTTCCTCCGCATGATTTACACTCACACATCGGTTGAAAGACCTTGTAAGTCAATGACCTGCTAGCTTGTGGTGTATTGGAATTTGGCGACCCCGGGAGGACTTGAACCCCCAACCCCAGACTTAGAAGGTCCGTGCTCTATCCAGTTGAGCTACGGGGCCGTGTTCTTCCCTGATAGCGGTTCGGAAAACGGTTCGTAACGGCTTGCCACTTTCCTAACCTGTTGTCTCCGCTTCCCTATTCCGGCGCTGAGCTGCCGCTTAGAAGGCGCTTGCTCTATCCAGTTGAGCTACGGGGCCGTGCCGCCTAGATAGCGGTTCGCAAAACCCTGCGCAACCATCGCCTGCGCTGCCCTGCCATGGCCTTCCGCACCCTGTTTCAACCCCGGGACACCCCTTGCCGGGGCGCGGGGGCTACCCTACCCCCTCGGGCTCCGTTCAGGCGCTTCGACGGATCCTCAACCGAGCAGGCAGGTCATGTAATAGCTGTTGGGATCCTCTCCGTAGCCCTCGAAGGGCGGGCATTGCGTGAAGCCTGCACGCTCGTAAAGCCGCCGCGCCGCGAGGAAGCTGGGATGCGAGCCGGTTTCCAGACTGAGCCGGCGGATGCCGTTGGCCTGCGCCTCGCGCATCAGGTGATCGAGCAGCCGGCGCGACAGGCCGCGGCCGCGCTCCTCGGCCAGAACATGCATCGACTTGATCTCGGCATGGGTTTCGTCAAGACGCTTGAAGGCACCCATGCCGACCGCCCGGCCACCGTCACGCAGCACGAAGAAGGTGGTGCCGGGCATGTCCAGCGCGCCGGCATCCATCATGTGGATGCTTTCCGGCGGGGTGTCGGCGTGCATGTCGATGGTGTGCCGTTCGAACAGCAGTGCCAGATCCGGACCGGTAGGGGATTCGTGCATGATGCACAGCATTGAAGACCTCCTGCGGGACATGCCGGCAGGATGGTGAATTTCCTCGGCCCGCGCAATGCCGGGAAGGTGCGGGCCTCGCCGGGAGGAGCCGCTGAACGGGCTGCACCTGCCCGTTCCGCCGCCGTCTTGTCCCCTCAGAAACGCGCCATGATCCTCATTCTCCTGATATCCGCCCGTGGGCCAGTTGGAATCGGCAATTCGTCCATACCGCTGCTCCCGGCCAGATCTGCGTCGATTCGGGCCGGGGCAGAGTGATCCCGGCTCTGAACAGCATTACTTCCGCTCAGAATAGGCCTTGATGGCTGCCGCAACCTCGGCCTCCGCCGCGGTGGCGGAATCAAAACCGCTGATCTCGACCTTCTTGCTTCCTTCGGGCAGGTTCTTGTAGACGGCAAAGAAGGCTTGCAACCGCTGCTGCTCGATCGGAGGCAGGTCGGATATTTCCTTGACCGCGTCATAGGTCGGATCGCTGTCGGTGACGGGTACGGCGATGATCTTGCTGTCCTTTTCGCCGCCATCGATCATGTTCAGCATACCGATAGCCCGTACGCGGATGATGGCGCCGGGAGTGACGGGCTCGCGCGAATAGACCAGAGCATCCAGGGGATCGCCATCACCCCCGAGCGAGCTGGTGATCGAGCCGTAGTTGGTCGGGTAGACCATCGGCATACTGAGGAAGCGGTCAACGATGATATGGCCGGTATCGGCATCGACCTCATATTTGGTGAACGTACCGGCCGGAATCTCGATAGCCACGTGGAACTCGTTGCCCTCGCCGGGTTGCGGATGGTCCAGCAGGGGCACGTAACCTTCTGCAAGGGCTGACGTCGAGGCAAGAAACATCGCGTATAGCGCGCCGAGAGTCGTTTTCATCTGTCGTCCATTTCATCAGTTGAGGATTGATATGATAATTGTCGAATAGCCGTAGCCTGTTACAGTGAGGTGACGGCTGCCTGTCGGCGCAGAAAGAAATGTGGACGGGGTGGATGGCCGCGGGAAGCGAACGCCGGGTCCGCGCAGGCGGTGGCGATTTCTTCCCTGCCTGGAAACCTGGCCCTCCCGTCGGCCAAGCCGTCGCCGCCATGTGTGCGAAGTCCGGGCCTTGGTTCGTCGGCACGAGACCTCCGGCGACGGAATCGGGCCGACGTGGCGCTGTCCCGCCTCTCTCCAACCGATCTTCGGTCATATTGCGACCGCCGATGAATCTGGGTGTCAGGACCCGATCTCGGCAAGGACCGGCGGCTGCCATGCGTCGGCGCGCGCCTCCTGGATCGGCCCGGCTGCGCGGATCGTGATCATCGGACCGCCGCACGGGCCGTTCTGTCTTTTCCCTGTCAGGTGCGCATGTTACGGCCCCGCTGCGAGTCGCGTCATGGCGGCGGGATCGGGGGCGCGATGTACCAGCTCAAGGAGGAAGCCGAGGCCGACTGGTGGGAGGTCGAGGCGCTCTACGACCTCTGTTTCGCGCCTGGACGCACGGCGCTTTCTTCTTATCGGCTGCGCGATGGGGTACCGATGGTGGCGCCGCTCTGCCTCGTTCTGCGCGACGAGACCGGCACCCTCGCCGCTGCCATCCGTTATTGGCCAGTGGAGGTGGGCGGGGGCCGGGTATTGCTGCTTGGCCCGGTCGCGGTCCATCCGACCCGGCAGGGCGAGGGGCTGGGGGGCCTGCTCATCAACGAAAGTCTCGCTGAGGCGCGCCGGCTGGGATGGGAACGGGTGATGCTGGTGGGGGACGCGCCCTATTACCGCCGCTTCGGCTTTCGCAAGCTGGATCGCGTGGTGATGCCGCCGCCCACCAATCCGGACCGCGTGCTGGGGGTGGAACTGGTGCAGGGCGCCTGGGTGAGCGTTGCCGGGCCGGTGACCAAGGTCAGCGACCAGGGCCGGTAGTCAAAGTCCGCAAGCCGGGGCCTGCTGGTGGTGCGCTGTGACGGATGATGATGAGAACTACGTCTACGCTATAGCCATCTGAGGTCGCTGTAGCCTAACCGCACGCTGCATTCGCGCGCTCGCGTTCCCGCTGGCGCAATCGTTTCACGTAGTCTGCGTCAACACCTTCATCACAACCAAGATCGAGCGCGCAATTGATCAGGGAGGCTAAAGTTCTATCGGTGAGGCGGAAATCATCAGGCAGAAAACCATGATTGCGCTGGCGATTTTCCTCAATTGCAACGAACAACGCCTTGACGAAATCGGCGCGTGAACCACGACTGGCCTCGGTTGCGGCCTCAGTGAGTGGACCGGTTGCCTTTACATCGGCCGCATCCGCATCACGAGACAGCACTCGTAGGCAGTCTGCGAGTGCTGGCCAATATTTTAGTCCATACTGTTCGCGAAGGAGCTTGAGCGGTTTTTCAACATAAGATTTGTATAGATGATTTTCTTGAGCCGCTTCCTTGATGAGATCAAGAGGATGGTAATGCGTGCTGGAATAAAACCCGGAACTATTGCTTAGCGTCTCTCGCTTTTCGAGAAGGCGTGTCAGATCGGCCGCCTTTTCTGCGTTTTTTTTGTTTACTGTGCCAAGCTGCTCGCGTTTGGTGCGCGCCTGTGAGTTCCGTTCTGGCCCCCAAAAGGCGGCAGTAGAAAGCAGAAGATCAAGAAAGACCTTGAGAGCGCATGGAATCTGTTCCAGCTTCTTTACCAGCTCCGCATAGGCTTCGGTCATTTCAAGGCGACGGGCGAGCAAATGGTCGGCGACCGCGTTCTCGCTGGGTAGAATTTGGTTCTCGGCGTTATTGGTCCTCCCCTCGTGAAGAATGGCCTCGCAGATATCAGACGGATGGGACAGATTTTTTGTCATTGCAACGGTGCCTTCATAATTGAATTCGACCCACACCTTACCGAGTCGCTGCGTTCCATGTCGGAACCCGAGCGTCAGAAATTGGATTGGGGCTCAGGTACGTGACAAGGGACCGGCAGCGAAGCTTTGGTTTCCGCAGCGCGGTGGTTGATCGAGCGCGTGGGGCGCGTGAAATAGGCGAGGATGTCCTGATCGTTGGGCCAACGACCATCGGCAACCATCGCCTTGATGAGGGCAATCTCCCAGCATTCAAGTTTATTACCCCGCTTGCGCACCGGCATCGCTACTGCGTCTCATCACAGAGATCGTGGACGCAGGCAGATAGGCCAGGGAGAGACGGGTTGCAAGGGTCGGGCGATCCCCATGGACCGGCTCGACAATCTCGTGGTCGAGCATCTGGAGATCTGCTCACCGGCATTGGTCATTGCTTCTTGCCCAAATACTCATGTGACGCCGGCCAACCTGATCCCGCGCCGGATTCTGTGGTCTCGCGGGCCCCACTTGCGCGATTGGCCAACGGCCGCGATGGGACGGAGCACCCTGACCCATATAGGGCAGAGAGCTTCAATCTGATGCGCCAAAGAAATACCGGTCATTTCGTGACGGGCGAAAGCTTGCCTGGCGCGTCCTCCCCCACTGTTCGCATCGCGAGGGGGGATGGAGGATGAGGGGGGAGGGCGATTGGCCCCGGTGGGAGCCGGTCTCCATCCGGATGACGACGCGAAGAACCGCAGGGCAGCGCCGCCCCCAAGGCGCTTTGGTGAAGGTGGTGCGATGATTGGGGGCAGGTCATGTATCACCAGACGTGACGACCGCACGGCACCCGTCGCAGTCGGGCATTGCTCTTCATTGTGCGGGCAGCAGAAATGGCGGCTTTTCCGCGTGTCCGTGTCCGTGTCCGTGTCCGTGTCCGTGTCCGTGTGCGCTGCAGATGAATGAGCAGCCGCCGCCCCCGAGAGGTCATGCGGCGCAATACCGGGGCGTGGCGGTTCCGGCAGCGGAACGGTCTTGAATTTGATCAAATTCTCGCTCATAACCGGCGCAACCGGAGGCCCGCCCATGTCCGATCCCATATCCGATACAACTCCCGTCGCCGGGATTCGCCGCGACCGCCTCGACGCTTTCGCCGCGCGCGAGGCGAAGCGCTATGTCACCGCCCGCCCGAAAAGCCGCGCCGCGCTTGCCGAGCGGGCGGAGCATTTCCTCGACGGCCTGCCGATGCACTGGATGAAGGACTGGCCGATGCCCTTCCCGATGCTGGTGGACAGGGCCGAGGGCGCGCGGCTCACCGATATCGACGGTTTCGGGATCGACGATTTCTGCCTTGGCGATACCGGCTCCCTGTTCGGCCATTCGCCGCCGTCGGTGGCGCGGGCGATCCGCAAGCAGGCGCGGCGCGGCCTGACCTACATGCTGCCGACCGAAGCGGCGCTTGAGGCCTCGGCCCTGCTTTCGGCGGTGTTCGGCGATTTCCGCTGGCAGATCGCTACCGCGGCGACCGACGCCAACCGCTTCGCCTTGCGGGTGGCGCGCGCGGTGACCGGACGGCCGAAGGTGCTGGTGTTCAATGGCTGCTACCATGGCACCGTCGACGAGACGATGGTGGAATTGCGGGATGGCCGCACCGCGGCCCGGCAAGGGCTGGTGGGGCAGGTCGCCGATCTCTCGCAGAC
>JAIRJX010000024.1 GCA_031260425.1 Gemmobacter sp. | reverse complement strand
CGCCGATGTCGCGAGGGGCCGCGAGGCGGTGGCTCTGCTGGCCGCCGGCGCCATAGACGGGCTGTCGATCGGCTATCGCACGCTCAGGGCGGAGCGGGACGGCAAGGGACAGCGGCTGCTGAATGAACTGGATCTGTGGGAGGTGTCGCTGGTGACCTTCCCCATGCTGCCCGAGGCGCGGGTGGCAGCCAAGGCAGATACCCCTGAGGACACCTGGCGTGGCCTTGCGCGGGTGCTGGAGGATGCGCGGCGGCAACTGGCGCGGCGCTGAGGATTACCACCGATGGAGGGATGGATGACGACCGGGACGAGGGCTCGGGGTGGCGGAGCCATGGCTGACGCACCCCAGGCGGAAGTTGCCGCCGCAATGGAAGGTTTCCTGAAAGAGTTCAATGGCTTTCAGGCTGAAGTGAAATCTGCGTTGCAACAACAGGAAGAGCGCATGACCATGCTGAATGCCAAGACGATGACCTATGGCCGCCCGGCGCTTTCCGCGTCGGCGGAGGTGGAGGTGCCGCATGTGAAGGCGTTCGACGCCTATATCCGCACCGGCGATGACGACGCGCTGCGCGGGCTTACGCTCGAGGGCAAGGCGATGTCGACCGTGGTGGCGGCGGATGGCGGCTATCTGGTCGATCCACGCACCTCGGACACGATCCGTTCGATGCTGGTCTCGACCTCTTCGCTGCGGGCGATCGCCAATGTGGTGCAGGTGGATGGGCCGTCGTTCGACGTGCTGGTTGACCGAGGTGAGGTGGGATCAGGCTGGGCCACGGAAATCACCGCTCAGGCAGAGACGGCGACGCCGGCGGTGGACCGGATCTCGATCAGGCTGCATGAACTGAGCGCCATGCCGAAGGCGAGCCAGCGGCTGCTGGACGACAGCGCCTTCGACGTGGAGGGCTGGCTTGCAGACAGGATCGCCAACCGCTTCATCCGGGCGGAATCGGCGGCTTTCGTCAATGGCGACGGTATGGACAAGCCGAAGGGCATCCTGCTGCCGCCCAAGGTGGCGAACAATGCCTGGGCCTGGGGGAGCCTCGGCTATATTCCGACCGGAGCGGCGGCGGATTTCGCCCCCGCCAACGCTTCTGACTGCATCGTGAATCTGGTTTACGCGCTGGGGGCGGACTACCGCGCCAATGCGTGCTTCGTGATGAATTCGAAGACCGCGGGTGCGGTGCGCAAGATGAAGGATGCCGATGGCCGCTTCATGTGGGGCGACAGCCTTCAGGCGGGGGAGCCGGCGCGGCTGATGGGCTATCCGGTGCTGATCTGCGAGGACATGCCGGATGTGGCGGCGAATGCCTTCCCTATCGCCTTCGGCGATTTCCGCGCGGGCTATACCATTGCGGAACGCCCCGACCTGCGGGTGCTGCGCGACCCGTTCTCCGCGAAGCCCCATGTGCTCTTCTACGCGTCGAAGCGCGTGGGGGGTGAGGTGACGGATTTCGCGGCGATCAAGCTGCTTCGCGTCACGGTCTCCTGATGGTGTGACGAACGGCCCGGGCCCTGTGGCCCGGGCCGTGCGGACGCGCGCCCGTGTCGCGCCTTCCAGCCGCTCCCCCCTCCGTCCGAGTGGTGCGGGGCGCGCGTCCGGTTCGGACAGGGATGAGGAGCAGGAACATGATGTTGATCGAGCAGACCGCGGTGCCGCAGACGGCGCTGCCGGTCCAGATTTTCCGGGACCATCTGCGGCTGGGAACCGGCTTTGCCGACGGCGGCCTGCAGGACGGGTTGCTGGAAAGCCAACTGCGCGCGGCTTTCGCGACGATCGAGGGGCGGACCGGCAAGGCGCTGCTGAGCCGGGATTTCCGGCTGGTGTTGCCCTGCTGGCGCGATCCGGCCGGGCAGGCGCTGCCGCTGGCGCCAGTCAGCGCGGTGACGAGCGTGACGCTGGTCGATGCGCTGGGGGCCATGCAGGTGGTGGCGCCGTCGCGCTGGCGCCTGCAGGCCGACCCGCATCGACCGCGTCTGCAGGGTGTGGGGATGCTTTTGCCCACGGTTCCTGGCGACGGGCGGGCGGAGATCCTGTTCACTGCCGGTTTCGGGCCGGACTGGACCTCGATCCCGGCTGATTTGCAACAGGCGGTGCTGCTTCTGGCGGCGCAATTCTACGAGACCCGGCACGAGGGCGCGCCGGCGGCGCTGCCGGCTTCGGTGCAGGGGCTGATCGAGCGGTGGCGCAATGTGCGCGTGCTGGGGGGACGTGGGGCATGAGGGAGCCGAAACTGGCACGGCAACTGACGCTGGAGGCGCGACAGGCGGTGGCGGACGGGCTGGGCGGGTTCAGTGAAAGCTGGCAGATGCTCGGCACGCTCTGGGCCGAGGTGGTGGCCGGGATCGGCCGCGAGGTGGCGGGCGAGGAGGTGAGGTTCGCCTCCATCCCCTATCGCATCACGGTAAGGGGGAGCGCCGCAGGGAGCGCCGTCGCGTCCTCGGGCGGGGCAGCGGTTGCGTGACGGCGCGCGCGTCTTCGCTATCGTCACGGTGACCGAACGCGACGCGGCGGGGCGATACCTCATCTGCATCGCGCGTGAGGAGGGCACGGCATGAGCTATGGTATGGCGGCGGCCCTTCAGGCGGCGATCTATCAGCAACTGACCACCTGCCTGCCGGGGGTGGCGATCCATGACGCGATCCCGCCGGGTGGTGGGACGGGCACCTTCGTGCTGCTGGGACCGGAGGAGGCGATCGACGCCTCCGACCAGACGGGCGGCGGCGCCGAGCATCGGCTGCTTGTCAGCGTGATCTCGGATGAGGCGGGATTTGCGGCGGCGAAGAATGTGGCCGTTGCGATCTCGGACGCGCTGACCGGCGCGGATCTGGTGCTGGCGCGCGGGCGGCTGGTGGGGCTGCGCTTTCTCAAGGCACAGGCGCGGCGGCTCGACGAGGGCGCGGTGCGGCGGGTTGATCTGCGTTTCGCGGCGCGGGTCGAGGACAATTGACATTTTGCCCCGGCCTGCAGGTCCGGGGATCATCAAGGACCGGAGGGTGACATGGCTGTGCAGAACGGCAAGGATCTGCTGATCAAGATCGATATCAACGGAAGCCAGCAATTCGAGACCATCGCGGGGCTGCGGGCCTCGCGCATCAGCTTCAACGCGGAGACGGTGGATGTCACCAGTCTGGAAAGCCAGGGCGGCTGGCGCGAATTGCTGGCGGGGGCGGGGGTGCGATCGGCCTCGATCTCGGGCTCGGGCGTGTTTCGCGACGCCGATACCGATGAGCGGGCGCGCCAGATCTTCTTTGATGGCGAGGTGCCGCGCTTTCAGGTGGTGATCCCGGATTTCGGCGTGGTGGAGGGGCCGTTCCAGATCACCGCGATCGAATATGCCGGCAGCCACAATGGCGAGGCTACCTATGAGCTGACGCTGGCCTCGGCGGGCGTGCTGGTCTTCACGGCGCTTTGACCATGGCGAACCCTTGGGCAGGCGAGGTGGCGTTGCGCATCGACGGCGTGGCGCATGTGGCGAAGTTGACGCTGGGCGCGCTGGCGGAACTGGAGGACGCACTGGGAGAGGGTTCGCTTTTCGCGCTGGTCGAGCGGTTCGAGAGCGGGCGTATCTCGGGACGCGATGTGCTGGCGCTGATCGTCGCGGGGCTGCGTGGCGGCGGTTGGCAGGGGCGCGCCGAGGATCTGCGTCAGGCCGATATCGAGGGCGGCCCGATCGGGGCCGCGCGGGTGGCGGCGCAACTGCTGGCGCGGGCCTTCGCAGTGCCGGGGGAGGCATGAGCACGCTCGACTGGCCGGGGCTGATGCGCGCCGGGCTCCGCGGGCTGGGGCTGAAACCGGCGGAGTTCTGGCGACTTTCGCCGGTAGAGTTGCGGATGATGCTGGGGGCGGAGGTGTCCGCCCCCGCGATGACGCGGGCGCGGCTGGACGAACTGGCGGCGGCTTACCCCGATCTGGGAAAGGGCAAGGCGGATGGCGGAGATTGAGACGCTTGGGGATCAGGTGGCGGCGCTGGAGGCGGTGCTCGACGGCACGACCGGCATGGTCACGGTGTTCGAGGCGGAACTGGCGCGGATGCGCGACACCTTGCTGTTCACGGGACGCGAGGTGAACCAGTTGAGCAGCGGCATCGGCAACGGGTTGCGGCGGGCTTTCGACGGGCTGGTCTTCGACGGGGTGAAGCTGTCCGACGCACTGAAGGGCGTGGCGAAGACCATGGCGGATACGGTCTATGCCGTGGCGATGAAGCCGGTGCAAAATGCGGTGGGCGGCTATCTCGCCGAGGGGATCAACAGCCTGTTGGGCGGGTTGATGCCTTTCGCCAACGGTGGGGCCTTCACGCAGGGGCGGATGATGCCGTTTGCCAAGGGTGGTGTGGTCTCGGCGCCGGTCTCATTCCCGATGCGGGGGGCGACCGGGCTGATGGGAGAGGCCGGCCCCGAGGCGATCATGCCGCTTGCACGCGGTGCGGATGGCAGGCTCGGGGTGCAATCACAGGCGGGCGGGCGGCCGGTGACGGTGGTGATGAACATCACGACACCCGATGTGCAGGGCTTCCAGCGCAGTCAGGCGCAGATCGCGGCGCAGGCGAGCCGCGCGCTCGCCCGCGGGCAACGCAATCGCTGAGGGAATGACATGGGATTTCATGAGATCAGGTTTCCGGCCAATCTGAGCTTCGGCTCGGTCGGCGGCCCGGAGCGGCGCACCGAAATCGTGACGCTCGCCAATGGCTTTGAGGAGCGCAACACGCCATGGGAGCATTCGCGCCGCCGCTATGACGCGGGGGTGGGGCTGCGTTCGCTTGACGATGTAGAGCAGTTGATCGCGTTTTTCGAGGCGCGGCGCGGCCAGATATTCGGTTTCCGCTGGAAGGACTGGTCGGATTACAAATCCGGCCGGGCTTCGCAGGCGGTGACGGCCTTCGATCAGGTCATCGGGACGGGCGACGGGCAGACGAAGGTGTTCCAGCTTGTGAAGACCTATCGTTCCGGCGGGGCGGATTACGTGCGGCCCATCGTGAAACCGGTGCGCGGCACCGTTCTGGTGGGCGAGGATCGCGATCAGAAGATCGAGGGGCTGGAATTCGAGGTCGACGATGCGACAGGTCTGGTGACCTTCGCCACCGCTCCGGCGGTGGGGGTGGCGATCCTGGCCGGGTTCGAGTTCGACGTGCCGGTGCGTTTCGACACCGACCGCATCCAGACTTCGGTTGCGTCGTTCCAGGCGGGCGACGTGCCGACGGTGCCGGTGGTGGAGGTGCGGGTC
>JAIRJX010000355.1 GCA_031260425.1 Gemmobacter sp. | reverse complement strand
CGAGGGGAAGGTGCCCCGCGGCCGGGCGGCCTGCCTCCCTGTGCGCCTCATCCTCCGCCCGGAACAAGGCGCGGCGCCCACCTGCGGCAGGACCCACTCTTCGTCCTGCGGGGGGGAGGAGGGGTAATTGTGACCCCAGACCGCCCGTGTGAACCCACTCCCCGTCCGGAACAAGGCGCGGCGCCACCGCCCCCCGGGCGGGCGCTTTGTCACCACCAGCGCGGGAATCAATCATGGGCGTGACTGCACCATAAAGTGCAGACCACGGTCGGTGGAGCGCCCACCCGCGATCGGGCGCCGCTCTCTGTTTGTGTCAGGTGACGGAGCAGAGCTGACGGCTATCCCGTGCTGCCCGCGTGAGCCCACCTCCCGCCCTCTGTCGCGCAGGGTGTTGACGGCGGAAGCAGCCGTTTGGTCAGCGGGCTGCATGAGCCTCGGATGAATGCCGGCCGGTTCCGGCCGTTGCGGTCAGGCGCCTGCGCGACCGGCACGACGCCCGCGCCGAAGGCATGCACCACCTCTCAGGACAGCGTGGCGCCCAGCCGCATCGCCAGCCCCATGTCGCCGTCGATCTTCAGTTTGCCGGTCATGAAGGCGGAGGTCGGGTTCATCTCTCCCTCGAGGATGGCCTGGAACACTTCTGCCTCGGCGGTCAGCGTCACCTCGGCCTCGTCGTCGCCCTCGCGCACGCCATTGCCGTCGATCATGATGGCGCCCTCGCCCGGGATGACGAATTTCGCCACGCCGTCGAACGTCTCGACTTTCTGCGACAGCGCCTCGACCGCTTTCCCTATTACGTCGCTCATCCTGTTCCTCCTCATGCTTGCGGCGCGCGCTTTGCGCATCAGCGCAATGTGACCACCGGGTTATGGCATTCCGCCAAGGTTGCGATAAAGTGAAGATATGAAAGCGGCCCGTGCAGTTCTCAATCTTGTCGTTACGGCATTTCTGCTTTTCGCGGCGGATGACGCTACGGCGCAGACCGTCACCGAGGGAGAGGCCGCCACGCTGGATCAGCTTCTGACCGAGTTGAAGACGGCCGATGCCGAAGACTCGGTGGTGATAGAGCAGGATATCTGGCGGCTCTGGTCGCATTCCGGCTCTGCCGCGATGGATCTGCTGCTCGATCGCGGGCGCACCGCGATGGATCAGGGCGATATGGAGGCAGCGCTCGATCATCTGACCGCATTGACCGACCATGCGCCGGATTTCGCCGAAGGCTGGAACGCGCGGGCCACGGTCTATTTTCATGCCGGTCGTTACGGCCAGTCGGTCGCGGATCTGGAACATGCGCTGGCGCTCAACCCCCGGCATTTTGGCGCGCTGGCCGGGTTCGGGGCGATTCTCGAACAACTCGACCGCAAGCCCCAGGCGCTGGAGGTCTATCGCGCCGCCCTCGCTATACATCCGCATATGCAGACGGTATTGGAGGCGGTGAAGCGCCTGGAGGCCGAAATCGCCGGGCGCAGCATCTGAAGCGGCGGGATCATGGCTTTCAACTCCAGGGTGACGGCGGTTCTCGGGCCGACGAACACCGGCAAGACCCATTACGCCATCGAGCGGATGCTGGCCCATCAGAGCGGGGTGATCGGCTTCCCGCTCCGGCTTCTGGCGCGCGAGGTCTATGATCGGATCGTCGCGGCGCGCGGGCCTTCGGTCGTGGCGCTGGTGACGGGCGAAGAGCGCATCGTGCCGGAGCGCACCCGCTACTGGATCTGCACGGTTGAGGCGATGCCTACCGATATCGGCGCCGATTTCCTGGCGGTGGACGAGATCCAGCTTTGCGGCGACCCGGACCGCGGCCATGTCTTCACCAACCGGCTCCTGCACGCGCGGGGGCTGAGCGAGACGATGTTTCTCGGTTCCGATTCCATGCGCCCCGCCATTGCGGCGCTGATCCCCCGGACGCAATTCCTGCGGCGTGAGCGGTTCTCGACGCTGAGCTATACCGGCCAGAAGAAGATCAGCCGGATGCCCGCGCGCTCGGCCATCGTGGGGTTTTCGGTGGATGAGGTCTACGCCATCGCCGAACTGATCCGGCGCCAGAAGGGTGGCTGCGCGGTGGTGATGGGGGCGCTTTCGCCGCGCACGCGCAATGCACAGGTCGCCCTTTATCAGAATGGCGAGGTGGACTATCTGGTGGCGACCGATGCCATCGGCATGGGCCTGAACCTCGATATCAGGCATGTGGCGTTCTCGGCCACCCACAAGTTCGACGGCCGGCGGATGCGCGCGCTTTTTCCGCATGAGATGGGCCAGATTGCCGGCCGTGCCGGGCGGCATCTGGAGCCGGGCACCTTCGGCGTGACCGGCGAGGCGCCGCCGCTGGACGACGATCTGGTGAAGGCGATCGAAGAGCATCGCTTCGCCCCGGTGCGCAAGCTCATGTGGCGCAATGATGCGCTGGATTTCGGCTCGACCGAACGGCTGATCGCCGCGCTCGAACAGCCCACCGCGAATGAATGGCTGGCCCGCACCCGCGAGGCCGACGATCTGATGGCGCTGAAGTCACTGGCCCAGATGCCTGATCTGAGCGACCGGATGCGCGGGCCGCAGGCGGTGAAGCTGCTCTGGGATGTCTGTCGCATCCCCGATTTCCGCTCCACCACCGGGGGCGATCACGTGCAGCTTCTGCACAGGCTTTACGGCTTTCTGCGCGATGGGCGCATCCCCGCCGACTGGATGGCAAAGGCCGTCCAGCGCATCGACCGCAGCGACGGGGATATTGACGCCATCTCGAAACGGCTGGCCTATATTCGCACCTGGACCTACGTTGCGCAACGCAAGGGCTGGGTCGAGGATGAATCCCATTGGCGCGAAGAGACGCGCGCTGTAGAAGACCGTCTGTCGGATGCGTTGCACGCGCGGCTGACCCAACGATTTGTCGACCGGCGCACGAGTGTGCTGATGCGCCGGTTGAAACAGAAGGAGAGCCTTGTGGCTGAGGTGAATGACAAGGGTGAAGTGACGGTGGAAGGCGAGTTCGTCGGCCGTCTGGAAGGGTTCCGCTTCGGTCAGGACGCCTCGGCGAAGGGGGACGAGGCACGGTTGCTGCGGCAGGCCGCCTACGAGGCGCTGCGGCCCGAATTCCATCTGCGCGCCGACCGCTTCTACAACTCGCCCGATACCGAGATGGATTTCACCGAGCAGGGCGGCCTGATGTGGGGCGGTTCGGCGGTGGGCAAACTGGTCGCCGGCGCCGATGCGATGCGGCCCGCGGTCGAGGCTTTCGTCGACGAGGAGGCGGGCTTCGATGTGGCCGAGAAGGTGCGACGCCGGCTTCAGCATTTCATCGACCGCAAGGTGGCGGCGCTGTTCGAGCCGCTGCTCGCGTTAGGCCGCGACGAAGCTTTGCAGGGGCTGGCGCGCGGCTTTGCCTTCCGGCTGGTCGAGGGGTTGGGGCTGGTCACCCGCGAGTCGGTCACCGAGGACGTGAAGGCGCTGGATCAGGAGGCGCGGTCGAGCCTGCGCAAGCATGGCGTGCGCTTTGGCCAGTATACCATTTTCCTGCCGCTGCTGCTGAAACCTGCGCCGACCCGGCTTCGGCTGGTGCTGTGGTCGCTGGCGCGGGGCTTGCAGGAGTTTCCCGAAAGCCCGCCGCCGGGCCTCGTGACCATCCCGAGCATCGCCGAAGTGCCGAAGGAGCATTACATGCTCGCCGGCTACCGCCAGGCCGGCGCGCGCGCGATCCGCATCGATATGCTGGAGCGCTTGGCGGACTTGCTGCGCGCCAAGGACAGTCGCGCCGGTTTCGAGGCGACGGCCGACATGCTGTCGATCACCGGCATGACGCTTGATCAATTCTCCGATCTGATGGGCGGTCTCGGCTACAAGGTCGAGAAGGGCGAGCGGGTGAAGATCCGCAAGCCCGAGCCGCCGGTTGTGCCCGCGGGCAGCACTGCACCGATCCCGGAGGAGATCTCGGTCCTCGCTCCCCTGCCGGAGGAGGCTCCGGCGGCGGAGGTCGAATCGCCGGCCCCGGAAGCTCCGGCTCCGGAAGTGCCGGCCTTGGACTCGCCGGCTCCGGAGATGGAGGCGTTCTACACCTTCACCTGGGCGCCGCGTCCACGCCACGACCATCGCGGCCCCCGCCGCGACGGGCAGGGCCGGGGGCAAGGCCGCGAGGATCGGCCCGAGAGCCGGAGCGAGGGCCAGCCCGAAGGCCAGCCGCGCGGCGATCGGTCGACCCGGCAGCGCG
>JAIRJX010000290.1 GCA_031260425.1 Gemmobacter sp. | reverse complement strand
GATCGACGGCGAAGGCTCGATCTCCTTCGACCCGCCGGTCTCCACACCCGGCTCCCTTGTCCGCCTGCGTGCGGAGATGGACCTGATCATCGTTTTTTCGGCCTGTCCCCAGGACCTCGTTCCGATAAACGGGGTAGATTGCGTGGTGACTGACGCACATTTCCGGATCGACGATCCAGTGCCAGCCGCCTAGAATCTGTCTTTCCTCGTAATGGTCGCGGGTCTTGCTTTCGATGGCGCTGCGGCAGCTACCCTTTTGCGCAATTCCTGAAGAAAGATGCGCTGAGACAGCGAAGCCTTCTTGTGTTTTGGCGAGATGATGACGAAGGGTGATCGGATCTGCACCTCGGAAGCCAGCAGCGCCTTCAGGCGGTTCCGCTCCCTGAAGATGGCCGCCATGTGATCGGGCAGGTAGCCAAGATAGTGGCCGCTCAGGATATACATCGCCTGCGCTTCCATGTTCGAGGCGTAGGCACCTACCCTGGCGTTCGGAAAGTGCTGCAATTCCGATTTGTTCGCATAGGGCCGCACCACCATGACGGCGGCTTCGACATCGGCTTTCGTCACGGCCGTCTTCCCGAACAGCGGATGACGCTCGCCGCAGTAGAGCGAGTTCATCTCGTGATGGAATTCGGTCTGCGCATAGCCGGGCAGCAACTTGATGCGCGGAGAAATCGCGCAATCGATACCATCCCTTGCGATATCGGCGATCAATTGCTCCGGAGAGCCTATCGTGATGCGCAGATCGACCTCGCTGGCCTTTCTGACAAACTGGTCTATCACGTCGTCGAGGCCGAGCGCGGAATCAGTGATCGTGGCATCGACTATTCCGATGCGCAGCATACCCGTC
The DNA here is from genome assembly GCA_031260425.1 of Gemmobacter sp. Lineage (GTDB taxonomy): Bacteria > Pseudomonadota > Alphaproteobacteria > Rhodobacterales > Rhodobacteraceae > Gemmobacter. The sequence goes on along the minus strand of JAIRJX010000290.1, from coordinate 5,404 downwards.
GCGCGCTGGCGAAGCTCGCCCAGTTGTTGCTCGAACGAGGACAGCGCCGAGGTCAGCGAATGGGAATAGTCATAGACCGCGCGGCCGCGGTCGGTAAGCTCGAAGCCGCGCCTTCCCCTTTGGCACAGCGAGAATCCGAGACGCTGCTCCAGCGCGTTGATGTGGAAGCTGATGGTCGACTGGCTCATGGCCAAGGCAAGCTGGGCACCGCTGAAGCCGCCATGTTCCACGACAGACCGGAAAACGCGCAGCGAGCGTATGTCGGAAGCAGACAGATACATCAGGAACCTCCCCTGTTGGGCCTCAATCCCATCCGGCAGTTCACTTCAACATCGTAAAGTTCGAACTATAGTCTACTCCTTCCATATTTATTAGAGAGTCAACCCTGACATGCTGCGGTCAGACGCAGTGCCGCCAATCGGCTCGATACCGTCGGAAGCGATCCTTCTGCTGTCGGCCCGTTTGGCCTGACGGGCAAGGTGGCTTGCGGTCGAGCGTGGTATGGGCTGCGATTTCAACGAGAACCTGAAGCTCATGAAGGGAGGAATTTATGCGCTCTGTCTTGAAATCGTACATGTCTGCGCTGCTTGCCGCGTCGCTGTCGCTCGTGACGGCGGGCGTGGCCATGGCAGACGGCCTCCTGGACCGGATCAAGGAAAAGGGGGAGATCGTCATCGGCATCGAGGCGCGCTATCCGCCGTTCGAATATGTCGAGGACGGCAAGATCGTGGGCTATGGCGTCGACCTGTTCGAGGAGGTCATGAAAGCCCTTCCCGACGTCAAGGTGACCCGACTCGACCTGCCGTTCCAGGGGCTGCTTCCCGGGCTTCAGACCAACAAGTTCGACGCCATCATCACATCGGTGACGGTAAACAAGCAGCGCTACGATACCTATCGGCTGTCGCTGCCCATCGCCGACGCGTCGTTCGCCTATGTCAAGCGCAAGGGCGACACCTCGCTCAACACGCCCGACGACCTCAGCGGGAAAGCCGTCGGCACCCAGGCGGGCTCTGCGCAGTTGAAGGGCACGGAGGCTTTCTCCGAACATCTCAAGGCGCAGGGCAAAGATCCGATCGCCAGCATCCAGACCTATGTCGACTTCAACGAGGCTTATGCGGATCTTGCCGCAGGCCGCACCGACGCGGTGGTCAATTCGCTGCCCAATCTGCTTTATCTGCAAACGCAGCGCGGCGACGTGTTCGAGACCGTGAGCACGACTTTCGGGGCGCCGACCTACTTTAGCTGGGCCTTCCGCAAGGAGGACGACAGCAAGGCGCTGGCCGATCTGGTCGACGAGCAGTTCCGCAGGCTGGCGGCCGATGGCACGATGACCCGGCTTCAGGAGAAGTGGTTCGGATTCACCATGGATCTGCCGACCGACGCCCTGCCTGAGCCGACGGAGTGAAGGGGACCGGAACCCGGCCCGTCCGGCGCCGCTACGGGCGGCGTCGCCATTCGCTCCTGTGCATCCACCGGGCGCGGCCTGCGCCCGGCTTGCCGATGAAACTTCTGGGGGAAGCAGGTGGCCACATTCGCCCTTGTTCTGGACAACCTGCCGATAATGCTATGGGGTGCCGCCATGACCGTTCTGGTCGCCGGGGTCGCCATCATCCTCGGTATGCCCTTGGGGCTGATCCTGTGCTTCGGTGTGGTTTCGCCGAAACCCTGGGTGAGCCGGATATCGCGTATCTATCAGAGCGTCTGGCGCGGCACGCCGATCCTCGTGCAACTGCTGATCATCTATTACCTGCTGCCTTTGATCGGCATCAATGTGCCATCCATTCTCGCCGCCATCCTTGCCCTGACACTCAACACCGTGGCCTTCCAGGCGGAAATCTTCCGTGGCGGGTTGCTGGCCATCTCACCCGGGCAACTGGAGGCCGCGCGCATGGTCGGGATCCGCAGATGGGCTGCGCGCTATCATATCCTCATGCCGCAGATTTTCAGGCTGGTCATCCCCTCGCTGGTCAATGAGACCATCAGCATTCTCAAGAATTCGTCGCTGGTTTCGGTCATCGCGGTGACGGAACTGATGCGCGTAAGCCAGCAGATTGTCGCGACCACTTATCGGCCGTTCGAGATCTACATCGCCGCCGGAATCATCTACATCGTCATCAATCTCCTCCTTTCTCTGGCAGGCCGTTCGGCAGAGCGGCATCTGGAGCAGGGGATCTGAACCCATGATACAGTTCTTCGATCTCTGGGTCCAATACGCGCCCCTGATGCTGGCAGGGCTGGCCACCACGGCGTGGATCTGCGCGTTGGCTGCGATGCTCGGGGTCGTGGCCGGGCTTGCCCTGGCCTGTCTCGACAGCGTGGCTTTCGCGCCGCTGCGCTGGGCGGTTCGCGCCTATATCGAAATCATGCGCGGTCTGCCGATCCTGATCTTTCTGTTCGTGCTCTATTACGGCGGCCCGAGCGTCGGTCTGCGGTTGAATGCGGAAACGGTGGGTGTATTCGGTCTCGGCTTCTACGCCGCCGCCTATTTCGCGGAAATCTTCCGCTCCGGCTTCCAGTCGATCCCGAAGGGCCAGATCGAAGCCGCGCGCATGGCCGGGCTCAGCGGTCCGCAGATCATCCGCCACGTCAAGCTGCCGCAGATGCTGGTGCTGATCACGCCGCCGATGATCAACCAGATCATCATCCTCGTCAAGGAATCCGCAGTGCTGTCGATCATCACCGTGGCGGAGTTGACGAAGAACACGACACAGTTCGTGAACGAGACCTATGCCGTCATCCAGCCCTATGTCGCGGCTGCGGTGCTATACTGGCTGCTGGTCGAGGCGGTCGCCCAACTCGGCAAGTTCGTCGAGCGACGGGTGAGATTCTGACGGCTCCAGCCTGGCAACCACCCAATGAATGATCGGACAGAAGCGATGGCCACCCAACCCACTATCAGGATCCGGGATCTCACGAAAGAGTTCGGCACGTTCTCCGCCCTGTCGGGGATCTCGCTGGACATCAACCCTTCGGAGGTCGTCTGCATCATCGGACCATCCGGGTCGGGAAAAAGTACGTTGCTGCGCTGCACCAGCTTCCTGGAGGAATATACCAGCGGTGAAGTGGAGATCGAGGGGCGGCTGCTGGGCTATCGGAGGACGGCATCCGGGCTGGTGCGCGAAAGCGAGCAGAATATCGACGCCGTGCGCCGCAACGTCGGCATGGTATTCCAGCATTTCAACCTGTGGCCCCACATGACGGTGTTGGGCAACGTCACGCTCGGGCTGCGTCTGACCAAACATGTGCCCAGGGCGAAGGCGCAGGAGCAAGGCCGGCGCGCGCTTGCCAAGGTCGGACTGGAAAACTTTTCCGACCGGTATCCCTCGCAGCTCTCGGGCGGGCAGCAACAGCGCGTCGGCATCGCGCGGGCGCTGGCCATGGAGCCGCATGTCATCCTTTTCGACGAGCCTACCTCGGCGCTGGATCCGCAACTTGTCGGCGAGGTGCTCGACACCATGAAGCAACTGGCGAAAGAAGGTATCACAATGGTCGTGGTCACGCATGAAATGGGTTTTGCAGCCCAGGTAGCCGACCGGGTCGTGTTCATGGACGGCGGCAAGATTATCGAGCAGGGGCCGCCGGCCAAGCTCTTCAACGATCCACAAAGCCCGCGCCTTCAGGAATTTCTCGATACATGGAAGTCGCGCAACATGCTCTTCCAGGCCGACGGGCGCAGCCCCGGCACCGCCGAGGAAGGGGCTCGGCCATGAGCGAAGCTCTCAGCCCGCTTGGCGTTTCACGCATTTACGGTGATGTGCCGCCCTTCATGGCCTTCCCCCACATCCGCGACCTGTCGGCACTTGTGGCCGATGCCGTGATGGTCGGCATGCCCTATGACGGGCTCGCCACCTTCCGTGGCGGTGCCACCCGCCGTGCCCCGCAGGAAATTCGCAAGTATTCGCTTCTCTATGGCAGCTATTCCTTCGATTGGGACATGGATCTGCTGAATCACATTACCGTAGCCGATGTCGGCGATATTGATGTGGTGCCGGGGGACAATGCCGAAAGCTATGCGCGACTTGAGGCCCGGCTCGGCGCCGTGCTGGCAAAGGGGGCGGTGCCGTTGATGATCGGCGGCGATCACGGCATCAGCTATCCGGCGGTTCGCGCCGTGGCCGGGGCCGGTGAGACGCCTGTCGGCCTGGTTGTCTTCGACACCCATCTCGATCTTAGCGAATCCTTCGGCGGAGACCGTCTTACCCGTGCCTCGCCCCTGCTGCGCATCGCGGAACTCGACAGGGTGGATCCGCGCCGCATCGTGGTGATCGGAGCACGGGGGCCACGTAATCTGCCGGAATGGACCCCGCTCTACCGGGAACTCGGGATCACGGTGTTCCCGATGGCAGAGGTCGAACGGCTCGGCATGGACGCAGTATGCGAACGCGCGCGAGAGATTGCCACCAGCGGCGGTGCCCGCCTCTATATCAGCCTCGACATCGATGGCGTCGATCCGGCCTTCGCGCCGGCGACAAACAGCCCTGAATCCGGCGGGCTGACGGCGCGCGAGATCATTCGCGGCCTGCGCATCGTTGCCCGTGACGGATTTTCCGGGTTCGACCTTGTGGAGGTATCGCCGGATTTCGATTCGGCCAGCGGGACGACGAGTGTGCTGGCCGCGCGCCTGCTGGCGGAGGCCCTGTTCTGCCTCGCCGCAAGCAGGGGCGGGAAGCAGGACCGGTGGCGACATGCTCATGCGGCCGGCTCCATCAAGGAATGACAGCGGTATGCAAAACCCACAGGCTGCGTGCCCGGGAAGGACAGTAGACCATGAACAACTATTTCCAGCCGCTTGACTCCGGTGTCGTCCCACGCTTCGCGGGACCCTCGACCTTCATGCGGTTGCCGATTGCAAGGCCCGATCAGGTCGACATTGCGGTCGTGGGCGTTCCGTTCGACGGCGGAACCACCAACCGTCCCGGTGCACGCCACGGACCACGCGAGGTCCGCAACCAGTCCAGTCTGGTGCGGCGGGTCCACCATCTCTCGGGGAGATCTCCCTTCGATCTGGCGCGGGTCGCGGATTGCGGTGACGTTTCGATGAGTCCGTTCGACCTGAACGGCGCGCTCGACACTATCGCGGCCTTTTTCGCCGATATCCGCCGGGCCGGTGCCCGGCCTCTCGCGGTCGGCGGCGATCATCTGGTGACGCTGCCCATCTTGCGCGGGCTGGCCGACAAGCCTCTCGGCCTGATTCATTTCGACGCACATTCCGATACCTATGACGCGTTTTTCGGCAATCGCTACAATCACGGCACACCGTTCCGTCGCGCCATTGAGGAAGGCTTGCTCGATCCGGAACGGATGATCCAGATCGGCATCCGGGGATCGATCTCAAGCGCGGACAACTACGATTTCGCCCGTGCAGCCGGCATTCGCATCATCTTCATCGAAGAACTTATGGAGC
>JAIRJX010000329.1 GCA_031260425.1 Gemmobacter sp. | reverse complement strand
GCCGCGCTCGATGCCGCGCTCGACGACGTGGCGCGGCTGCGTATTACCGTATTCCGCGACTGGCCCTATCTCTATGACGGCACGCTGGAATACGAGCGGGACTATCTGCAAACCTATCGCGACAGCCCCGGCGCCCTCCTGGTCGGTGCCTTCGACGGCGAGCGGCTGGTCGGCGCCTCGACCGGCACGCCCATGGAGGATCACGCCGAGGATTTCGCGGCGGCGCTGGAGCCCTGCGGCGTCCCGCTCGACCGGATCTTCTACTGCGCCGAATCGGTGCTGCTACCGGCCTGGCGTGGCCGCGGCCTGGGCCATGCCTTCTTCGACGCGCGCGAAGCCCATGCACGGGCCCTGGGCCGAACCCATTGCGCCTTCTGTTCGGTGAAGCGCCCCGACGATCACCCGATGCGCCCGGTGACCTTCCGCACCAACGATGCCTTCTGGAGCAAGCGCGGCTATGCGCCCCTGCCCGGCGCGATGGCCGAATTCTCCTGGCGGGATCTGGGCGATACCGAGGAAACCCGCAAACCGCTGCAATTCTGGTTCCGGGCGCTCTGAGCGCCCGCAAAGGACGAACATGAAGATCGCCGCCGCCGCCTATCCGCTCGATTATTTCGACAATTTCAACGCCTATGCCGCCAAGATCACCGCCTGGGTGGACGAGGCTGTGGGTGAGGGCGCGGCCCTGCTGGTCTTTCCCGAATATGGCGCGATGGAACTGGGCAGTCTTGGCGGGCGCGCAATCGCCGCCGATCTGGAAGCCTGCCTGCACGAGGTCGCGCGGTGGAAGCCGCAGGTCGACGCGCTCCATGTGGCGCTTGCCGCGCGGCACAGGGTGCATATCCTCGGCGCCTCAGCCCCGTTCTTCCCTGAGGGCACCGGGCGGCCGGTAAACCGCGCCACCCTTTATGGACCGACCGGAGTGATCGGCCATCAGGACAAGCAGATCATGACCCGCTTCGAGCGTGAGATCTGGTTCGTCGAACCGGGCCGAGGTCTGACGGTCTTCGACACCGCGCTTGGCCGGATCGGAGTGGTGATCTGCTACGACAGCGAATTCCCGCTGCTCGCGCGCGCGCTGGTCGAGGCGGGGGCGGAAATCCTTCTCGTCCCCTCCTGCACCGATACTTTCCGCGGCTTCACCCGCGTCCGCGTCGGCGCCATGGCGCGAGCGTTGGAAAACCAGTGCGTCACCGTTCATGCACCTACCGTCGGCCCGTGCGATTTCTGCCCGGCAGTGGACGAGAATGTCGGTCGCGCCGCGATCTACGGCCCCCCCGATCTGGGCTTTCCCGATGACGGCATCCTCGCACAGACCGCGCTGAACGCCCCCGGCTGGGCTATTGCGGAGGTCTCGCTGCAAGCGGTGGACGAGGTACGCCGGGCGGGTGGCGTGCTGAACCATCTGCACTGGGCAGAGCAGCACCAGTGCCTCGCAGATGGCGCCATCACCGTAACCGTCGGTCGAAAACCGACGATTCTCCCTTGAAAATCAGCCAAAACAGGCGCATCTACCCCCCCGGAGCCTGCGAACCAGTCGCGGGGCGGATTTGTTTGGAGTGACCATGGCCAAGGAAGAACTGCTCGAATTCCCCGGTGTCGTAAAGGAACTCCTGCCCAATGCGACATTCAAGGTCGAGCTGGAAAACGGCCATGAACTGATCGCCACGATGGCAGGCAAGATGCGCAAGAACCGCATCCGCGTTCTGGCAGGCGACAAGGTGCAGGTGGAGATGACCCCCTACGACCTGTCGAAGGGCCGCATCAACTACCGCTTCAAGTGAGGCTGATCCTCGGCTCCGCCTCTCCGCGCCGGAAGGAGCTTCTGGCGCAACTGGGCATCGTGCCCGACGCCGTGCTGCCCCCCGACATCGACGAGGATCCGCGCCCGCGTGAGCTTCCCCGCCCCTATTGCGCACGATTGGCACGCGAAAAGGCCGAGGCGGTGGCGGTGGCGAGCGGCGCGGAGGATATCGTGCTATGTGCCGATACTACCGTAGCGCTTGGCCGGCGCATCCTCGGCAAGCCGCGCGACGTGGGTGAGGCGGCGACCTTTCTCACCCTGCTTGGCGGGCGGCGCCATCAGGTGATCACCGCGGTTGCGGTGCGCCGGGGCGAGCGGATCTGGTGCCGCGAGGTAGTGACCGACGTGAAGATGAAGCGGCTTTCGGATATCGAGCTGAACGCCTATCTCGGTAGCGGCGAATGGCAGGGCAAGGCCGGCGGCTATGCCATACAGGGCCTTGCCGGCGCCTTCATCCCGTGGATTTCCGGCTCCTTCACCGGGGTCGTCGGCCTGCCGGTGTCCGAGACTGCGGCGTTGCTCGCCACCGCCGGCTATCCCGTTTACCGGAGGAACGCATGAAAGGTCGCGTGATCGTGCTGGACACCTGGGGCGAGCGACAGGCCGCCGCGCTGGTGGTCGACGGGGTGCTTCAGGATCTGGCGATCGACCCGGCGGATGACGCGCCGCTCCCCGGCGCGATCTATCGCGGCACGGTGGACCGGCCGGTAAAGGGCCAAGGCGGCGTCTTCGTGCGTCTGCCGGGCGGGCAGTCGGGCTTCCTGCGGCAGGTCTCCGGCCTCGCCCCCGGCCAGTCGGTGCTGGTGCAGATCGCCGGCAGCAGCGAACCCGGCAAGGCAATCCCCGTCACCACACGGCTGCTGTTCAAGAGCCGCTATGTCATCCTCACCCCCGGTGCGCCGGGGCTGAACGTCAGCCGCCGCATCCGCGACGAGGATCTGCGCGCCGATCTGGAAGCGCTGGCCCGGGCCGGAATGGAAGATGCGCCGCACGACCTCGGCCTCATCCTGCGCTCCGCCTGCGAGGGCGCCGATGAGGCGGCGATCGCCGAGGATATCCTCGCCACGCGCGATCTTGCCCAAGCGGTGCTGACCGATGGCGAGGGTGACCCGGAACTTCTGGTCGAAGGCCCTTCCGCCCATGAACATGCCTGGCGCGAATGGGTTGATCCGCTACCCGACGAGGTGGCCCATGGCCGTTTCGCCGATCATGGCCTGGACGAGATGCTCGACACGCTGCGCAGCCCCCGCGTTGCCCTGCCCGGTGGCGCGCACATGTATATCGAGCCGACCCGGGCGATGGTGGCGGTGGACATCAATACCGGCCCCGACACCTCGCCCGCCGCCAGCCTCAAGGCCAATGTCGCCGCCGCCCGCGACCTGCCGCGCCAGTTGCGGTTGCGCGGCCTTGGCGGCCAGATCGTAGTGGATTTCGCCCCGATGCCGAAGAAGGACCGCGCCACACTCGACCAGGTGTTGCGCGCCGCCTTCAAGGGCGAGGCGGCGGAGACCAGCCTTGCCGGATGGACCGCGCTCGGCCTTTACGAACTGGTGCGCAAGCGCGACCGGATGGCGCTTCTCGACCTGCTGGAGGGCCGCGCATGAGCTGCCCCGTCTGCCGCAAGGACAGCGACCCGGCCTATCGCCCCTTCTGCTCGAAACGCTGTGCCGATATCGACCTTGGCCGCTGGCTCCGGGGCGCCTATGTCATCCCCGGCACGGCGCAGGAAGAGGACGATCCCGCCCCCACACCCGAACCACCGAAACACTGAACTTTTTTCCCGAACCCTCTGGACAGCCCCGCCCCCCTCGCATAATACCTGCCCCACCAAGCAGCCGCAGGCTGGCGATGCCCAGATAGCTCAGTTGGTAGAGCAGCGGATTGAAAATCCGCGTGTCGCTGGTTCGATTCCGGCTCTGGGCACCATATTCAATAATCTGGCGGAAAACGATCTCTCTGGGGTGTCGGGTTCCCGCTCTGTGCCTGTTCCGTTCATTGACGCTTCGTTGTTGCGCAGTGTCAGGTTCTGGATGGTGCGGCGGCAGGTTCCGGGCAGGAACTTTCCTCGACATGAATTTCTGACGGCCCGCTTTCCGGTGCCTGACGCAGTGTGACACCCGGAGATGCCGATTGCCGGAGCGGGTCGCGCCGATCCGGATGCCGGAGGCGGTAGCGTCGACACCGGTGGGCGCCTTGTCAGACGGGCCGGTAGGTGTGAGCATTGCCCGACCTCCGTCACCTCCTGCATCCGCACGTGTCCGTGTGCTGCGTCAAGCCGGCAACGCTACATCCTCCGAGCGCTTGCGTGTTCCTCGTGGCGGTTCCCGGGCGAATATATCTGCTGTACAGCCCCCACGACCGACGGCCCCCTGCCGCTAGAGCGCCAGCGCAATCTTGCGTCCCTCGTGGAAGGCATAGGGGGCCTGTCGGGGGGCGGCGCAATCGCCGATGCGGTGCAGGGTCTTGCCGGGAAGGGTTTCGGGGAACGGATCGAAGGCGGTGTTGGTCGTGGCCATCACCAGAGCCGAGGCGGCGACCTCTTCCTCTGCCCCGGTCAGCAGGCTGCGGATCGTGGCGCCATTGCCGTGCCAGCGGGCGACGACATGCTCACTCACCAGCCGCGCGCCCGCCCGCACGAGCCGCGCCCGCGCCGGTCCATCGGCGGAAGTGCGGGCGATCTCCTTGCCGACAAAGGCGTCGGGCGTGACCAGCACCACCTTTCGGCCTTGCTCGGCCAGCGCCCATGCCGTGCCGACGCCGCGCCAGTTGCCGCCCTCGTCCAGCACGATCACCGTATCGCCCAGCCGTGCCTCGCGCCGCATCACCTCCTCGGCGGACCAGACATTGCCATGTTCCAGCCCCGGCAGTCGGGGTTCCGCCGGCAGCCAGCGCTGCCGCGCCTCGGGATCGGGCAATGAGCCGGTGGCGAGGATCACCACCTCCGCCGGATGGGCGGCGATATCGTCCTCATCAAGATAGGTATTCAGCCGCAGCGTGACACCCAGTTTTGCGAATTGCCGTTCATACCAATCCATCAGATCGAGGATCTGCGCCCGGCGCGGCTGCAATCCGGCCAACCGGAACTGCCCGCCGATCTGCGGTGCGGCCTCGGCGATCTCCACCCGATGGCCACGCTCGGCTGCCGCGCGGGCCGCCTCCAGCCCCGCCGGGCCGGCACCGACCACCAGCACATCGCGCGGAGTTTCGGTGGAGGTGAAACGGTCCCCCCCCCATTCGAATTCACGCCCCGCCGACGGGTTGATGAGGCACGAGATCCAGTAATCCCGCGACCGCCGCCCCCAGCACATCTGATTGCAGGAGATGCAGCCGCGAATATCCACCGCCCGGCCCGCGGCGGTCTTGTTCGCCAGATGCGGATCGGCGATCTGGCCGCGCACGATCGACACCAGATCCGCCTGCCCTGAAGCGAGGATGGCCTCGGCATTTTCCGGCGTGCGGATATGCGCCTCCGAAGTGATCTTCGCGTGCTTCACCACCCCCTTCAGCAGTTCGGTCATCGGCGCCGTCAGCTTCTCGGCAAAGAGGAAGGTCGGGATCAGCCGCTCGAAATCCAGATAGCCGCCATGGCCGACGGTGACGTAATCGACATGGCCGGTCGCGTCATGCAGCGCTACGATCTCGGCCAGCGCCTCGTTCGAAAGCGTCACCTCCTGCGCATCCGAGGAGGAGATGGCGAGGCCGATGATGAAATCCTCACCACAGGCGCGGCGGATATTCTCGATCACCGTGCGCGACAGGCGGGTGCGGTTTTCCAGACTGCCGCCCCAGCGGTCGTCGCGGGTATTGGACCACGGCGTCCAGAACTGGTCGAGCAGCGAGTGGTAGGCGGCCCAGACCTCTACCCCCTGGAACCCGGCCCGCTTGCAGCGCCGGGCGGCAGCGGTATGGGCGGCGATGATCTCCTCGATCTCACGTTCGCTCATGCGGTGCGAACCGTCCGAATCGTGATAGCTGGGCCCGCCGCCCGGCGACCAATGCGGCGAAAAGCTGAGGTCGCTGTCGCCATGCGCGCCGACATGGTAGAGTTGTTGCACGATGACCGCGCCTGCCGCCTTCACATCCTCGGTGATGCGGCGGAAGGGAGCGATGATGTCGTCCGTGCCATGGCGGTAATTGCCGCGTGTCAGGACCCCGGTGCGGTGGACCGGCACCGGCTCGCAGACGATCATTGCAGCACCGCCTAGCGCGCGCTCCAGCAGATAGCCATGGGTGCGCGCGCCGGGAAGGCCATCCTCGGCCATGTTGTTGGTATGGGCCCCGAACACGATGCGGTTGCGCAAGGTATGGCCGCGCAACCGGAGCGGCGAGAGCAGGTGGCGGTGATCGGTCATGGCGGCCTCAGGACGGTGGCTGGTATTCGAGATGACGTCTTTTTCGGGCGGCGCGACGTCTTCTCCCTTGAGGAGAAGGGGGCAAGGCCCGATACGCGGACCGTCCCCGCCGTTCCCGTGCGTGCCGGACAATCGGCGCGCACGCATGAAGCGCGTTCAGAGATCCTTGACCAGCCGCAGCGCGTCATAGATCGCGGCATGGGTATTGCGCGCGGCAACCGCGTCACCGATGCGGAACAGGCGGAACCTGCCCTCGGGATTGCGCCGCAAGGTTTGTACCCCCCCGGTGGTCAACGCCTCATAATCCACCTCGCCCAGATTCGACGATTGCGGCTTCAGCGCAAAGTAAAGCTCGTCCAGCGGCCTTGTGCCGTGATTGACGATGACCTGATCCACGATCCGCTCGCGCCGGAAATCGCCGTAATCGCTGCCCAGCACAGCGCGCAGCCGGTTGCCCTCGCGATGCACCTCCATCAGCCGCCAGGTGACGGTGAAGGTGGTGTCGCGCTTTTGCAGGTTGCGCATGTAGGGCACCAGGTTCATCGCCATCACTTCGGGCGAGAAGCTGCGGTCGGGGGTCACGATCTCCACCGCCGCACCCGTGGCCGAGATCAGGTCGGCCGCCTGAAGCGCCGCGTGATCGCCCGCGTCGTCGTAGATCAACACATTGCGGCCCGGCTTCACGTCACCCGCCAGAATGTCCCAGGCCGAATGCACCAGATCGTTGCCCGCCCCCAGCACCTCGACATGCGGCAGGCCGCCGGTGGCGATGACCACCTCGTCGGGATTTGTGGCCAGCACATCGGCTGCATCGGCGAAGGTGTTGAAGCGGAAGGTGACGCCGCGCTTCTCGCATTGCGCCATTCGCCAGGCGATGATCGAGATCATCTCGCGCCGCCGTTCGTCCTTCGCGGTGAGGCGGATCTGGCCGCCGGGCGCATCGGCCGCCTCGAACACCGTCACCTCATGGCCGCGATCGGCGGCAACGCGGGCCGCCTCCACCCCGGCGGGGCCGGCGCCGACGATGGTGATGCGCTTCTTCGCGGCGGCGGCGGGGATGATCTGCGGCATCGTCTCTTCCCGCCCGGTCGCAGGATTGTGCAGGCAGAAGGCGAGGCCGCCCTGATAGATCCGGTCAAGGCAGTAGTTGGCTCCGACACAGGGGCGGATGTCGTCCTCGCGCCCCTCGATCACCTTGCGCACCAGATACGGGTCGGCCATATGCGCCCGCGTCATCCCCACCATGTCGAGCTTGCCCGACGCGATGGCATGGCGCGCCGTCGGCACATCGGGGATCTTCGCGGCATGGAAGGTGGGAAAGCCAGTCGCCGCGCGGATCTCGCCGGCGAAATCCAGATGCGGGGCGTTGCGCATCCCCTGCACCGGGATCACGTCGGTCAGGGCGGGATCGGTATCGATATGGCCACGGATGACATTGAGGAAATCGACCAGCCCACTGTCGCGCAGCTTTTTCGAGACCTCCATCCCCTCGGCCTTGCCCATGCCGCCCGGCACCACCTGATCGCCGGTATAACGCAGGCCGACGATGAAATCCTGCCCCACCCGCTCGCGGATCGCGCGCAGCACATCGAAGGTGAAGCGCAGGCGGTTGTCGAGACTGCCGCCATATGGCGCGTCGAGATCGTTGGTCAGCGGCGACCAGAACTGTTCGAGCAGATGGCCGTAAGCCTCCAGCTCGATCCCGTCGACACCGGCGGCCTTCATCCGCTCGGCTGCATCGGCGAAATCGCCGATCACGCGGGTAATGTCCCAGTCCTCCATCCGCTTCGGGAAGGCACGATGCGCCGCCTCGCGCTCGTGGCTCGGGGCCAGCACCGGCAGCCAGTCGGCCTTGTCCCACCGGGTCCGGCGACCAAGATGGGTCAACTGGATCATCACCGCCGCCCCATGGTCGTGGCATTCGTCGACCATCTGCTTCATCCAGCCGACCACCTCGTCCTTCCAGGCGAGGATGTTGTTGAACACCGGCGGGCTGTCGCGCGCGACAGACGCGGAACCGGCCGTCATCGTCAGCGCCACACCCGCCTTCGCCCGTTCCACATGATAGGCCCGGTAGCGGCCCTTCGGCATCCCGTCCTCGGGATAGGCCGGTTCATGACTGGTGATCATGATCCGGTTGCGCAGCGTCAGATGCTTCAGCTTGTAGGGCTGGAGGAGGGGATCGTTCGACATCTCGGGCGGCCTTTCGGATGGGTGTTGAAAGAGGCTGAATGAAATGTTCACATGTGTCAACTAGAAGTTCTTACATGTACATCATGCACCGTGCTGCAGTTTCGCCACAGCTTCCATGACGGTTTCCCTCGTGATAGTTCCTTATCGCCGGTCCCCGCTCTTTTTCGGGCGATGCCCGGCGGCAGAGCCTTCCAATCCTCGCCCCATCGCAGCGGCCGGGCGGTACCCGACACCGGCGGTCCGCATCTTGTTCGGAATGATGCCTGGCCCTCCCTCTGCGCCAGGTCGAAACAACGGACCTGCACGGGCCCCTGGGCAGACCCGCCCATGCCGATCCATGAAATGCCTATGGCCATCGGTGGGGAATCCTGAATCCTGGGCTCTGCCCAGGCTTTTCAGCCCTGCCCGGCTCCAGTATAAGGGCGGGCAGCCATGACAGCCGGCCTGCACTCGCGCGCGCCCGGTAACGCCAACAACACAAACGAGGATGGCATGAGCAAACATTCCCCCGACGCCGACGTGGCCTTCATTCAGGCACTGGCCGAACTGCTGAACAGGAACGAGCTGACCGAGCTTTCGGTGAAACGCGAATATGGCGAGGATGACAGGCTCGAGGTGCGGGTGGTGAAACAGGCCAATATCATCACCACCGCCCTCTCCGCGCCGGTCATGCAGGCACCGGTGCCGCAGGCGACCGCCGTCCCGCTCAGCGCCTCCGCGCCGGTGGCGGCCGAGGATCCGGCACAGCATCCGGGTGCCGTGACCTCGCCCATGGTGGGCACCGCCTATCTTGCGCCCGAACCCGGGACAGCGCCTTTCATCACCATCGGCGCCACGGTGACCGAGGGCCAGACCGTGCTCATCATCGAGGCGATGAAGACGATGAACCACATTCCCGCCCCGCGCGCCGGCATCGTGAAGCGCATCCTCGTATCCGACGGCACGCCGGTCGAATATGGCGCGCCGCTCCTGATCATCGAGTGAGGGGCCACGCGTGAGCCAGTTGTTCGAAAAAATCCTGATCGCCAACCGCGGCGAGATCGCGCTGCGGGTGATCCGCGCCTGCAGCGAGATGGGCATCCGGTCGGTCGCCGTCCATTCCACTGCCGATGCCGACGCCATGCATGTGCGCATGGCCGACGAGAGCGTCTGCATCGGCCCCGCCACCTCCGGACAGAGCTATCTCAGCAAGGCCGCCATCATCTCGGCCTGCGAGATCACCGGGGCGCAGGCGGTGCATCCGGGCTATGGTTTCCTGTCGGAGAATGCGAGCTTCGCCCAGGCGCTGGAGGATCACGGCATCACCTTCATCGGCCCCTCGGCCGAGCATATCCGCATCATGGGCGACAAGATCACCGCCAAGGAAACGGCGAAGGGGCTGGGCATCCCGGTGGTGCCGGGGTCCGACGGCGGGGTGCCCGATTTCGAGACGGCGCTGAAAGTGGCGGAGCAGATCGGCTATCCGGTCATCATCAAGGCCACCGCCGGCGGCGGCGGGCGCGGCAGGCAGGTGGCGAAATCGGCCGACGAGCTGGAGATCGCCTTCCGCACCGCACGCTCGGAAGCCAAGGCCGCCTTCGGCAATGACGAGGTCTATATCGAGAAATATCTCCAGAAGCCGCGCCATATCGAGGTGCAGGTCTTTGGTGACGGCAAGGGTCAGGCGGTGCATCTGGGCGAGCGCGACTGTTCGTTGCAACGCCGCCACCAGAAGGTGTTCGAGGAAGCGCCCGGCCCCTGCATCACGCCCAGGATGCGCGCCGAGATCGGCGAAATCTGCGCGCAGGCGGTGGCCCGCATCAACTATATCGGCGCCGGCACCATCGAATTCCTTTACGAGGAGGGCCGGTTCTACTTCATCGAGATGAACACCCGGCTTCAGGTCGAGCATCCGGTTACCGAAACGATCTTCGGCGTCGATCTGGTGCAGGAGCAGATCCGGGTTGCCGCCGGCCTGCCGCTCTCCTTCGTGCAGCGCGATCTGGAGATCAACGGCCACGCGATCGAAGTGCGGATCAATGCCGAGCGGCTGCCGAATTTTACCCCCTGTCCGGGCAAGGTGAAGGTGTTCCATGCGCCCGGCGGCCTTGGCGTGCGCATGGATTCGGCGCTTTATGGCGGCTATTCCATTCCGCCCTATTACGACAGCCTGATCGGCAAGCTGATCGTGCATGGCCGCGATCGGCCGGAGGCGCTGGCGCGGCTGAAGCGCGCATTGGGCGAGTTGATCATCGACGGGGTGGAAACCACGGTGCCGCTCTTTCACGCGCTGCTGGCCGAACCCGATATCCAGGCGGGAGACTACAATATCCACTGGCTGGAGAAATGGCTTGAGGCGCAGACCGGCGGCTGAGGAGGCGGCGGCGGGATCATCTGAAGGGACCCTTAATTCCCCGAAAGGACTCGCCCCCTCCCCGACGCTGCGCAAGCCTCAGGCCGCTGGGGGCTTCGCTCCCCGGACCCGCGGGATATTTTCAGACAGAAAAAAGGGGGCGGAGCGGGTGTCCTTGTCTGCCGAGATCACGCCGGATCTGTTGTTGCGCGCCTATGCCGCCGGGCTGTTTCCGATGGCGGAAAGCGCGGGAAGCGCCGAATTGCACTGGGTCGATCCGCAGCGGCGCGGGATATTGCCGTTGGACGGCTTCCATGTCTCACGCTCGCTGCGCAGGGAGATCCGGCGCGGCGGGTTCGAGATCCGGGCCGATGGCGATTTCGCCGCTGTGGTGGCGGGCTGCGCCGACAGGGCGGAAACCTGGATCAATGATCGCATCTTCGCGCTCTATCGCGATCTGCACCGGTTGGGCCATGCACATTCGCTGGAGATGTGGGAGAGCGGACGACTGGTCGGCGGCACCTACGGCGTGGTGCTGGGCCGGGCCTTCTTTGCCGAAAGTATGTTCTCGCGCCGACGTTCGGCCTCGAAGATCGTGCTGGCCTTTCTGGTGGAGCGGCTGCGAGCGGGCGGGTTCACCCTGCTCGACACCCAGTTCCCGACCCCGCATCTGGCCAGCCTCGGCGGGATCGAGATCAGCCGGGCGGAGTATCGGGCCCGGCTGACTGATGCGCTGGCAGATACAGCCGATTTTGGGCCGCCCGGAGAGCAGCCTCTGGATCAGCCTTCCTGCGGCGCCTCGATATCCTCGCCCTGAGACGGGTCAGCGGGCGGCTCTTCCAGAAGATGGGGCTGATCAGGCGTGGCACAACGCAGCACCCAGACATCGTAGCGCGGATGTTCCAGAGCCGAGAGCGCCGGACTGGAGGCCAGCATCCAGCCGGAGAAGACCGGCGTATCCCGGCCCTGTTCCACGACGGTCAGATGCGCATAAGCATCAGAAGGCGGATCCGCGGTTGGATAGCGGCAATCGTCAAGCTGGATGGCCAACCGGCCCGAAACCGCAGCCTGGCCACGGCTGAGCTCAATATCGGCGGTCTCGCCCGTGGTCTTGTCAAGCCAGCGCAGCACGCCGCCGGGCGCTGAGGTGACCTGCTGCGCGCCGGCAGCCCCCGCAAGCAACATCAACGCGAAGGCCGGACCGGCAGCGCATCTCATTGGGCGACGGCGTCCTTGGCGCCCTGGCCAACGAATTTCATCAGAAGGCCGATCAGGCTGACCGACCCCTGAGTATCCTCGATTTCCGCGCCGGGTGTCAGATCATCGGGCAGGCCGCCGGGCCGCAACTCGACAAAGTTGCCGCCCAGCAACCCTTCGGAAGAGACCAGCGCCGCCGAATCCGTCGGCAGGCGCACCGGCTCGCGCAAGGTAAGCGTGGCATCGGCATAGAAGGTCTGCGGGTTCAGGTCGAGCTTCGAGACCATCCCCACCTTCACTCCGGCCAGCCGCACATCGGTGCCGACCGTAATACCCTCGGCCGACTGGAAGGAGGCGCGCAGATCATAGGTGCGACCACCGGTGCCGAACCCCGCCCCCTGCGAGGCATAGACCAGAAAGCCGATGGCGACGGCCAGAACCGCTCCGCCGGCGATGATTTCGGTGGTGCTTTCGCTCATCTTGCCGGTCTCACTCGGGCTGCCATGCCTCGTAATCGCGCCGCTCCAGCGGGGTCCCCCTGCGGATCGACCCTGCCGGCGCATAGGCTGCGGATGTGCCGGTCAGATTCTCCTGATGCGGCTTCTCCCAGGCCTTGCGCATCAGCGGTACCGTGGTCGGCGGCTCGTTCCAGGTGAAATGCAGCCAGCCATGCCAATCGGGCGCGATGCGGCTGCCCTCGATCTCGCCATTGTAGATCACCCAACGGCGCTTGCCGTCACGGGTCTGGTAATAGACGTTGCCCTGATCGTCCTCGCCGACCCTCATTCCCATGCGCGCGGTGAAGATCTGGGTGCCGAGCGTCTGGCTGTTCCACCAGGTGACGAGACGCTTGAGGAAATACATCACGGGCCTCCGAAGGATATTTGCTTTCATATGAACCATGCGGCGGGCGAGGTCCAGTGCCTTGCGGCTTCGCGGCGGAAGCCTGCCGGGGGACGTGTCCCCCCCCC
>JAIRJX010000293.1 GCA_031260425.1 Gemmobacter sp. | reverse complement strand
CCCTTCCACCGTGCAGGCGAAATTCGGGGCCGAGCAGCCGTCGATGCCGAAGCCGGACGAGGTTTCGCCGGTCATCGCCTCATGCGCTTCGAGAATCGCGCGCTGCAGCGGATGGCCGGGATCCACATAGTCCGGCCCGGCCTTGACGTGGCGGGTGAAGGTCAGCATCCCGGCATGTTTGCCCGAGCAGTTGTTGTGATACTGGCAGGGGCTTTCGTCGGTGCGGATCAGCCTGTCGCGCTCGGTATGGTCATAGGGCTCATGCGTGCCGCAGCGCAGGTCGGCCTCGCCAAGGCCCAGCGTGGTAAGCCAGTCGCGCACCGCCCCGACATGCAGTGCCGCACCCTGATGGCTGGCACAGGACAGCGCGAGTTGTGCGGGCGTGAGTCCGGCGGCGTCGGCGGCACCGCTTTCGATCAGCGGCAGCGCCTGAAGCATCTTGCAGGAGGAGCGCGGAAAGATCACCCGATCCGGGTCGCCCCAAGCTGCAACGATGCCACCGGCATCGCAGATCACCGCATGGCCGCGATGGGTGCTTTCCAGCATCCCGCCCCGCCAAAGCTCGACCATCTGAACTGCCGCCATGACTTTCCCCTTCTCACAGTTGCGCGATTCTCTGCCCACCGGCTTTTCGCGCCTTGCCATTTCCGTGCTATGCAAGGATACCGGGTCAGGATCGCGCCTGCCACAGGAAAGCCGCAGAGACGGCCGGGGCGAGGCGCGGAGAGGCGATCTTCGGCTGGAGGCAGAGACACATGACATCCCTTCTCGCACGCACGCTCGGCGGGGCCGCGCTTGCTCTGGTGGCTGCGACCGGGGCGATGGCACAGGAATCCACCAATCAGGTCGCGGTGATGACCGACTGGTCGGTGTTCAGTGAACCGAAGGGTGGCAAGCCCGCCGAATGCTGGGGGGTGACCGTTCCGAAAGAGACGGTGAACACCAGGGACGGCAAGCCGGTCTCGGTGCGCCGGGGCGATATTCTGCTGTTCGTGACCTTCCGTGCCGGCGGCGGCGGCAAGGGCGAGATAAGCTTCACCGGCGGCTATCCCTTCGCGCCGGGGTCTTCGGTGAATGTCAATGTCGATGGCAGCCAGTTCGAGATGTTCACCGATGGCGAATACGCATGGACCACCAATGCCGATCAGGACGCGGCGCTGATGGCGGCGCTGCGCAAGGGCAATACCGCCGTGATGAGCGCGCGGTCGGGCAAGGGCACGCAGACCAAGGATACCTTCTCGCTGCGCGGGTTCACCGCGGCGATGGAGGACGCAGCGAAGCGCTGCAACTGACACCCTGCCGTTCGATGGGAAAAGGTCGCCCGTGGGGCGGCCTTTTGCATTTCAGAAGACTCAGGGCGGACCTGCATTCCTCCATGGTGCATGTGGCTTTTCGGGGAAGCCGCGCCTTCCACCTTCTCTCCAGCAACAACGGAGGGCAGTGCCTGATCGCAGGTGGGCGCTGATACGATTGCAGTCGTCACTTCATGGAGCAATCCCGCCGATGCCCGATCCTGCGCCAACGTCACCCAGGCGCCCGCCCGGAGGGGCGGCCGGGCCGGTCGCTGTCCGGCGGCGCTTCGTGCCTTGTTCCGGGCTGGGCGCGGGCTCACACGGGGATTGGGCACAGGCTGCGCGCGGGCGTTCCACATTCATAGCCTGCTGCCGGGACTGAACGCCTAGCGCGTGATGAGAATTGGCTGGTTCAGCGACAGGGCCTTGCCGTTGGGCGGCGGTGCGACCGCGCCGAGACGGCGGGCATGGGCCAGCACGCTGGCGTCCAGCGTCGCATCCCCGCTGGCACCCGCGAGCGAGACACCGGTCACCCGACCGTCGCCGGATATGGCGAAGTCCAGCACAAGCGGCACATTGCGCGCGCTGAAGACATGGCGCTTCATGTGACGGGCGACCTGGGTGCTGACCTTGCTCTGCCAGCGGGCTATGGCATCGGCGCTGACCGTGCCGCTCCGGCCGGGCTCTGCCGCCCGGCCGGTCTGCCCCTGATCGATTGCTGCTGGCGGCTGCCCCTTCTTCACCGTCTCCCGTTGTGGCCTCCCGACCGCCTGCGTCCGTTCCGGCTTTTTCGCGGGTTTCTGTTCCGGCATCGGAACCGGTGAGGGTGGCATGTCCTGTTCGGGCGGAGCGATGTCCTGTTCGGGCTGTGACAGAACCTCGGGCTCCGGCAGATCGGGGGGGGCGATATCCCTGGGTGGCGGCCCGAGATCCTTGATCCTTTCGGGGCTGGTCAGTGCCTCTGGCGGCGGCGGGGCGGCGGGTGGCGCCGAGGCCGGCGGCAGGTCAGCCAGCGCTTCGGTTGCGGGAAGCGCCGAAATGTCGATCAGCATGGCATCGTGCAACCCGCCGTCGAGGCCGGGCCGCAGGTCGAGCCAGCTCACCAGTGCGGCACCGATGAGCGCGATCCCCAATACCGACACGGCAGAGAGCGTCCAGCGCGCCGGTTCCGGCAGGATGGCGCGATGCGCCAGATGCTCTGCCCAGTCGGTCATGGCCCCGTGTCTTCCTGCGCGACCAATGCGACCTGCACAAAGCCCGCCTCGCGCAGAAGGTTCATCACCGCCATCAACGCACCATAGGGCACGGCGGCATCGGCCCGCAGATAGATGCGGTCCTCGGGCCGCGCACGGGCGGTGAGCTGCGCGGCCAGCGCCGCGCGCGGAATTGCCTCACCGCCGAGCGAGAGCGTCAGATCCCGTTGCAGGCTCAGCACCACCGGCTCCTCTGGGCGCTGCGCGGGCGGGGTGGAGGTCGAGGGCAGCGTCAACGGCACATCCGAAGTGGAGAGCGGCGCCGCCACCATGAAGATGATGAGTAGCACCAGCATAACGTCGATGAAGGGCGTGACATTGATCTCATGCGCCTCAACCGGATCGTCGTCGGGGCCGGGTGGCAGTTGCCCGACCATGGCTCAGCTTTCCTGATGCTTGCGCAGGTCGATATCGCGGCTCAGCAGGCGCAGGATGGCGGCGGCGGCATCGCCAAGTGCCTGGCGGTAGGCGGCGATCTGCCGGGCGAAGTGGTTGTAGATCACCACCGCCGGAATCGCGGCGACAAGGCCCAGCGCGGTGGCAAGCAGCGCCTCGGCAATGCCCGGCGCCACGACGGCAAGGTTGGTGGTGCGGGTCTCGGCGATGCCTATGAAGGCGTTCATGATACCCCAGACGGTGCCGAACAGGCCGACGAAGGGGGCCGTAGCACCGATGGTGGCCAGAAGGCCGGTGCCGCGCCGCAGCCGTTGCAGAGCCTGCCCCTCGATCCGGCTGACCAGCGAGAGGGCGCGTTCCTTCACCCCCTCGGTCCCGGCGCTGGCAATGGCCGCGTCCGAGCGGAGGTATTCGGCCTGCCCCTCC
>JAIRJX010000261.1 GCA_031260425.1 Gemmobacter sp. | reverse complement strand
AGCCGCATCGGCAGAACCACAATCCGGCAATGGTGGCGCAGAGGCCAAGGCGGGGATCGCCAGAACAAACGCCGACCCCGGACCATTCGGAACAGCCCCCGGACCACCGGCCACTTCCGATATCAAACCATGTGTCGCCACCCTAACAAACCATGTGACACAACACATCAGCGCAACCCCGGGCCCCTCACTCCTCCTCCGGAGCCGCCTCGGTCTGCCTTCCCCGGAACCCCATCGCCACTACGAACTTCTCCGAACTGTCGGAGCGGCTGGAAGGCGGCTTCACATTCGCCACCTTGCGGAAGTTGCGCTTGAGCAGCGCCTGCATCTCGTTCTCGGCCCCGCCGGCCAGCACCTTGGCAACGAAGGTGCCCTCGTCTTCCAGCACGTCGAAGGCGAAGGCCAGCGCGGCCTCGATCAGCGCGATGATGCGCAGATGGTCGGTGCCCTTGTGGCCCGAGGCCGAGGCCGCCATGTCGCTCATCACCACATCGGCACGGCCGCCGAGCCAGGCCTTCACCTTCTCGTCCGCCTCGTCCGACAGGAAGTCGAGCTGATGGAGCTCCGCCCCCGCGATCGGCTCCACCTCCTGCAGGTCGATGCCGATCACCCGGCCCTGCAGCTTCTTCGCACTCTCGCCAAGCGCATTGACCCGCGGCACCGCCACCTGGCACCAGCCGCCCGGCGCGCAGCCGAGATCGACGACACGGGCGCCGGGCTTGAGGAACCCATAACGGTCGTCAAGTTCCATGATCTTGAAGGCGGCGCGGCCGCGATATCCCTCGCGCTTCGCCCGCTGCACATAGGGGTCGTTCAACTGCCGCTCCAGCCAGAGGGTCGAAGAAAGCTTGCGCCCCTTCGCCGTCTTGACCTTCACCCGCAGGTCGCGCTGTCCGCGCCCGGAGCTGTTCTTTTCCGGTGTCTTCATCGATAGGGCCCGTCCTGCAAGATGCCGTCGGCGCTCATCTGCGCATAAAGAAGCCCCTCGCGCAGGCCCCGATCGGCGACCGAAAGCCGATCGGTCGGCCAGATCCGCATCAATGCCTGAAGGATCGCGGCGCCCGACATGATAAGGGTATGGCGGTCGCGCCCGATGCGCGGGTCGCTGCGCCGGCCCTCTGGGCCAAGCGAGAGATAGTCGCGGATCACGCTGTCGATCTGGTCCGAGGTCATCCGCAGCCCGTCGACCTTGGTCCGGTCGTAGCGGCGCAGCCCGAGCCAGCTTGCCGCAACCGTGGTAACGGTGCCGGAAGTGCCGATGATCTGGAACCCCTCGCGCGGATTGTCGGCATTGTAGGGCGAGAAGTTCGCAAGATTCTCCTCGAAGAACCAGCTCATCAGGGCGAAGCGCGCGGCGTCGTCCTCGACATCGATGAACTGGTCCTTCAGCGTCGCCACGCCGAGCGGGACCGAGATCCAGTCCACCACCCGGGCGGCGCCCGTATCCTGCCGGTTGAGGCCGGCACGAAGCTGCATGAGGGCGCGCGGCCTTTCCTCGGGCGGCACGGCCACCAGGTCGACCCAGACCAGTTCGGTCGAGCCGCCGCCGATATCGACCACCAGCAGTTGCTCTGTCCGGCGCGACACCAGAGGCGCACAGGAGATCACGGCAAGCCGCGCCTCCTCCTCGGGGGCGATGACCTCCAGCACAAGCCCGGTTTCCCGCCGAATCTGGCGCATGAAATCGCGCGAGTTGCGGGCACGGCGGCAGGCTTCGGTCGCCACCAGACGCATCCGGGTCACACCGTGCTTCTCGAGCTTCTTCTGGCAGATGCGCAGCGCCTGCACCGTGCGGCCCATCGATGCACGCGACAACCGGCCCGAGACCTCAAGCCCCATGCCAAGCTGGACAGTCTTGGAAAAGCTGTCCACGACCTCGAACTGATTGCCCCTGGGTTCGGCAATCAGCATCCGGCAACTGTTGGTGCCCAGATCCAGCGCGGCATAGAGCTGCGGCCCTGGCCGGGTGTCACGAGGGGGCGACGGTTCGACCGCAAGCGCTACCCCTGTCGGGGCCACCGAATGCGGGATCGCGTCCTCCCCTCGGGGACGCTCGGGCGTCATACTTCGCCCTCCATATCAAGTTGTAGCCAAATTATGACGGATCGCCCCGCGTCGCAACCGGAAGATCACAGGAGAGAGGGCTAAATTGACCAGAGGGGCATTCGTCCGGGCGCCAAGTCGCCGGTTGGGGCGGGGCCGTCCGTTTCACCAGTAGAACGGGGGCGGTGTGGTTGCCTGAAAGCAAGCAGGTTCCTGTCGGCGCCCCTGCACAAGCGAGAGACGATACCCGAACGAACATGCTCTCCGCCCCGGAGTGCACCCTTCCCTCAGCCCGGAACAGAGGCGCGGGCAAGACGTGAGCCACGGGAAACCAACCCATCCCCCCCCAACCACACCTCGTGACAGGGGCGGTACCCGACCGGGGGTGGGTGCTGAGCCGGTTGTGGTCACCGCTTTATGGTGACGCTCCGCCTAACTCATATCCCCGCGCAGGTGTCACCCAAGCGCCCGCCCGGGGGCCGGTCGGGCGCAGCCCGGCGGCACTTCGCGACTGTTCCGGGGGGGGGACGCACACGGTGCGTGGGCGCCTTGCCCCATCATTCAGTCCACTGCACAGGAGAGCGGGGTGGATGTAGTCCGCGGGACAAACCGGCCCCACCACCACAACTGATGCCACACTCCTCACCGCCAGACGCTGGTGCAACTGCGGCAAGAGCATGACTGACCCCGATCCGGAGTGGGGGGGTGTCCGAATACGATCACTGCCCCGGTGGAGCCCGTCCCTCGCCCGGAACAGGGCGCGCAAGTGCGGCCGAGCGGGGGAAGAATTCACGTCGGGCAACGGCGCCACGCAAAACGCGGCGCAAATGGCCCCCCGTTGCAACCATGGGCTCCACCTTTGGCGCCCCGTCCCGCGCGCCCCTCGCTCCAGTCCACCGCTTTCGGGTTTCCGCCCTGTCGCTGCACGCGTATTCTATGTCGAAAACCGGCACCGGCCCAGTCGGTGCTGGCTTTAGAACACTGGAACACGAAAGAGGGAATCAGCCCATGCCCGAGGTGACCATCGTCTACTGGCGCGACATCCCGGCCCAGGTCATCGTCGGCAAGGGCCGGCGCAGCGCCAAGGTGCAATTGCCCGAACGGTTCGAGAAAGCCATCGACCGTTGCGCGATGAAGGTGGGCGCCAAGGATGCCGATGCCTATCTGGCGGAATGGCGCAAGGCCACTCCCTACGAGGTCGAGGGCGAGGCGGCCGACGTGGCGCAAGCCGAAGCCGCCCGGCTGGATGCCACATATGAC
>JAIRJX010000225.1 GCA_031260425.1 Gemmobacter sp. | reverse complement strand
CGCAACGGCAAGCGCTACCGGGGCAACCTGGTGCCGCTTCTGATCCAGAAATACGGCATCGAAGTCGGCGGCGACGACGGCAAGCAGGAGTTCGACCAGATCGCCAGTTTCCGGCGGTTTCTGCTGTTCGCGCGCGACACCATCCGCTTCCGCAAGCCGATGGAGCCGGACATTCACTGGTCGGCGATGTCGGGCCATGTCTCGACATTCATCGTCAATGGTGGGCGCTACAACCACATCCTCTTCACCGAAATGTTCAACGTGGGGATGGCGCACGTCCTCGGCAATATCAAGGTGAAGAAGAAGGTCAACCTGAAGAAGATCCCGAAGTTCAACGAGAGCGAGGGCCACGGACCGAAGCGGCTGCACCCGGTCGAGGACTACTTCGACGACCTGTCACGCCATCTGATCTGGGAGATCTACAAGCGAGACTTCCAGTTGTTCAAATACGATTTCGACAATCCGGGCAACAAGATGCCGATCGGCGAGATCGACCTTGATGAGGTTCATGCCAAGCTGGGCGACTAGGCAGAATAGGTCGCTATCAGAATCTCCTATGTGGACAATTGGTGAAACCCGCACTCACCCTTACCCGGCAGGGCGGTGTCCGCCGTCAGGCGAGCGCTCACCACCGTTGGGACCGTCGCTTCAGGTCACCAAGGCGGTCCTGCTGCTCGATCCGTCAACAGAGCCCGGCGACGCGCGCGCGCAACCTGATCAGGGCAAGGACGGTGTCGATGATCGGCGTCGACGTTGCCGTGATCCTTCCCAGTTCCTGCACAGACCGCACCAGAGCGTCGATCTCCATCGGCCTTCCTGCATCCAGATCCTGCAGCATGGAGGTGCGGTGCGCTCCCACCGCCGCGCCCCCGTCGATGCGCCGGTCCACATCAACCGGAAAGACCACACCCAGCTTTTCCGCTATCTGCTGCGCCTCAAGCATCATGTTGCGCGCCACCGCGCGGGTGCCGGGATCGGTGCAGAGCAGATCGAGCGTTGCATGGGTCAGCGCCGAGATCGGGTTGAAGGAAAGGTTGCCCCAGAGCTTGACCCAGATCTCGTCGCGCAGACGCGGGCGGACCGGCGCCCTCAGCCCGGCGGCTTGCAGCGCCTGCGACAGGGCAATGGCACGACCGGATTTGGTGCCATCGGGTTCGCCCAGCGAAAAGCGGTTGCCTTCGACATGGCGGATGATCCCCGGTGCGCTCACCTCGGCGGCCGGATAGACGACGCAGCCCAGAACCCGATCCGGGCCGAAGCCGTTCCACTGCACGCCGCCCGGATCGACGCTTTCAAGACGCGTTCCCTCCAGATCCCCGCCGATCTTGTGGAAATACCACCACGGCACACCGTTCACGCCGCTTACCACCGTAGTGCCGGGGCCGATCAGCGGCTGCATCGCCGGAACGACGGGCGGAACGGAATGGGCCTTCAGCGTGATGATCAGGTAATCCTGCTCTCCCAGTTCAGCGGGGTCGGCACTGGCACGGACCTGCACCGTCACCGGCTCTGCCCCCTCCTCGACAAGGGTAAGGCCCCCTGTCTGGATCGCCGCAAGGTGCGGGCCACGTGCAACGATGGCCACATCGGCCCCAGCCCGAGCCAGCTTCGCGGCCATGTATCCGCCGATCGCCCCGGCCCCGAAGATGCAGATCCGCATGTCAGGCCGTCTCGCCCAGACCGAGCTTTTCAGCCAGTCCGATGCGTTGCAGCTTGCCCGTCGCGCCCTTTGGAATCTCGTCAAGGATCACCACGCGGCGCGGCACCTTGAAATCCGCCATGCGCGCGGCGGCGAAATCGCGGATGTCACGTTCGGTCGCACTCTGCCCCTCGCGCAGCACGACCGCCGCCGCCACCTCCTCGCCCAGCTTCGGATGCGGCATGGCGAAGGCCACCACCTGCTGTACCGCCGGATGCTCCATCAGGATGCCATCCACCTCAAGCGGGCTGATCTTCTCGCCGCCGCGGTTGATGATCTCCTTCAGCCGCCCGGTCAGACGCAGATAGCCCTCGTCATCCAGCGCCCCTTGATCGCCCGTTCTGAACCAGCGTCGCCCCCCGTCCTCGAAGAAGTTCTTCGCGTTCGCCGCAGGGTTTCCCTCATAGCCGGGCGTGACATTCGGGCCGGAAATCACCACTTCACCGGTCCCATCGACCAGCCGGTTCTCGACCTCATGCGCGATCCGCAGCATCGGTCCCGCCGCCACGCCCACAGACCCGGGTTTCTGCGCACGCGGCGGCAGGGGGTTGCAGGCCATCTGATGCGCGGCCTCGGTCATGCCATAGGCCTCGATCACCGGCGCGCCGAAGGTCTGCTGCAACTCCACCATCACCTGGGCCGGCAGAGACGCCGAAGAAGACCGCAGGAAACGCAACCGATGGTTCACAATCACCTCCTTGTTGCGTGCGGCACGCGCAAGGATTGCCTGATGCATCGTCGGCACGGCGGTAAACCATGAAGGCTTCGCCTCGGCCATCCAGCCGAAGAACTTCAGCGCATCGAAGCCGGGCGCGCACCAGACCGATCCGCCCGCCGCCAGAGATGCCGTGACGGCCGCCACCAGCCCGTGGATATGAAAGAGCGGCATCACATTCATGCAGCGATCGGCAGGGGTCAGCGCCAGCGAGGCCCCGATATGGCGGGCAGAGGCGGCAAGGTTCGATTGCAGGAGGGGCACGATCTTCGGTCGCGACGTGGTGCCGGAGGTGTGCAGGATCAGTGCGGCCGCATCCGGCCCGGGCTGCCCGTCGGGTGCCGGGACCGAGGCTGCTTTCCCTTCCAGCCGGAAGCACCCGGCCGGGCCGCCCGCATCGGCATGCAGCCGTAGAATGCGCAGCCCCAAAGGCTCTGCCGCAGCAAGTGCGGGGCCGTCGTAGCCCTCCGATACCACAAGGGCCTTGGCCTGCAGATCCTTGAGATAGAAGCTGTATTCGTCGCGCTGATAGGCGGGGTTCAGCGGCGCCGTCACCGCAGCCTGCGCAATGGTGATGAAAGCGGCCGCAATCTCCGGCCCGTTCGGCAGGACGATGGCCACGCGGTCCTCCGCGCCCACCCCGAAGGCGCGCAACCGCGCCTGCACCGTGGCGGAGAGGGAGCGCAGTTCGCCATAACTCATCCAGGCGCGACCCGGCGCGCCAATTGCAGCGGCGCAGGGATCCTTGTCGGCCAGCAAGGCGGCAAGCGTTTCGCTCATCTCTGTCTCTCCCCGGATACATTCGATCTCAGCCGGCCGCAGCGTAATCGGAAACCTTCCGCTCAAGAAGGGCCTGAATCTCGGAAAGCGGGAAGACCAGGCCAACGAGAACCAGCGGGACGGCCCGGATTTCCGCCATAAGAAACTTGCCGGAACAAGGTTCGAGCGGGCGCCGAAGCCCATGATTGCGATTGGGATCTGACCGATGATCACCCTCTTCACCGCGCGGATGATGCTGATCCGGACCTCACCCGGAATTTCCAGGGGTGCAGCCCAGAAGCGGATTTACGAAAAGCATCAAGCGGTGTGGCCCCGAAACTGCGGGCCACCTCGGCCAGCGAGCGGTTGATCTGCCACACACCCGCCCTGACGCTCGGGATGACGCGCCAAAGCGTGAACGTGGCCATGGGAATGATGGCCGTAAAAGCTCTACGGCACCGGGACCCGTGCCGTCAGGGGGGAAGGAAGATGTTGGCCCGGGGCAGAAGCAACTCGTCGATGATCCGGCTTCCCTTCAGGACAGGCAGGATAGGGGGGATATCGGCCTGCACGGTGGGCACAAGCCCGGTAGTGGCAAGCGCAGCATCAGCCGACGTGGCGAAACATCTTCACGGCTCTCCTCCCCAAGATGCCTTCACCTGGCCTTGCACCGTCCGGGCCTCCGCCGTCCCTTGCCGGATGCGCAAATCGCGCCGCGTTCACACCTCACCGAAAAAAGCCGCTGGGCCACCGAACCGAGGTGTTTGCGCATCGCCGCGTAAGCCTCTCCCGGATCCCTGCCGGCAATGGCGGTCGCGATCAGGTCGTGTTCGGCATAGCTCGAATGGTCCGACGGCGGCTTTGCACGCGCGCGTCACGCTGCCCCAGGCCACGGAGCACCGCACCTCGTTCAACTGGTCAAAGAGCGCCAGAAGCAGCAGGTTGTCGCTGACGATGATTGTGCGCTACCGTCTCGTCACCCCATTCTACAAGAGGTTGACATGATCGATTTCGTGATCCCCGCCCCTCCCACCCCGTGGATTCCCGTCAGCGGCGGCGGCGCCTTCCCCGTGCGCCGGGTCTACTGCATCGGGCGCAACTACGCCGCCCATGCCATCGAAATGGGATACAACCCGGATCGCGAACCGCCCTTCTTCTTCCAGAAGAACCCCGACAACCTGGACCCGAGCGGCGAGTTTCCCTATCCGCCGCGCAGCGGAGACGTCCATCACGAAGTGGAACTCGTCATCGCGCTGAAGTCAGGCGGCGCGAACATACCGCTGAACCGGGCGCTGGACCATGTCTGGGGCTATGCCGTCTCTCTCGACATGACGCGGCGCGACCTGCAGGGCGAGGCCAAGAAGCTGGGCCGGCCATGGGAAATCGGCAAGGCGTTCGAACGATCCGCTCCGGTGGGGCCACTGGTGCCGGTGGCCAAATCCGGCCACCTGAGCGCCGGACGGATCGAACTGAAAGTGAATGGCGAGCTCCGCCAGGAGGGCGACCTGAACCAGATGATCTGGAAGGTGCCGGAGATGATCTCCCACCTCTCCGACTATTTCGAGCTGCAACCCGGGGACATCATCATGTCCGGAACGCCGTCTGGCGTGGGCGCGGTGAAGCGGGGCGACAGGATGGAGGCCATGATCGAAGGCCTGGGCAGCCTGATGGTCACGGTGGTCTGACCGAACCTCAGCGGCGCCCGCAATCGGGCGCGGCCCATGGCAGCGGACGGGTGACAGCCCGGAAGCCGATCATCCTCACCGGGTTGAAGAAGGCTTCACAGTTTGCAGCAGCCCCTCCCCTGCCGATCGTTCGCGCCAGCGCTGCCCTGCGGATTGTGCATGTAATGGCGGCCGGCGGCGTTTCGGTCCTGAAGCAGGGCCTCGTCCGCCCTATCGTGGGTGCCCGTGCGGGCCGTGCATCACCTGGGGCTCGAACGTACCGTCAGGCAAGTGCGGTTGACGGCTCTGTCCCTCAAACCACATGAAGTTGCCGCTTCCCGCATGGCGTTGCCTGTCAGTTTTCGGATGCGGTTCTCGAACCAGCCACGCAAGATATCGACGGCAGCTTGGAGGGCGATCATTCAGTGCGCAATCATTCCGGTTATTTCTCTGCCGGATGGGCAATCGCGCAGACTGCGGCGCCGATCAGACCGGAATCCGCTCCGAGCCGCGCCAGAAACGCCGGCGGAACATCTGCTCCGTCATACCAGATCGAGCTGCGGAATGCGGTTCGGCAGGCGTCCATGAATTGCGGGCTGGCAGACGCGATCCCGCCGCCGATGACCACCGCTTCCGGATCAAGGGTATTGGCGAGCATTCCGAGCATACGGCCGAACACCGCCCCCCCTTCCACCACGATAGCCTGGCTTGCCACGTCACCGGTGGCGGCGCGGTCGAGCAATGCAGATGCATGATCGACCGCGATACCTGCCCGGCGCGCCCGCAGAAGCATACCAGCCCCGCCGGCGATTTCCTCGATGCAGGGCGCGTCGGCGGCGGTAAAGCTGGAACTGCTCATGCCTGCGATGACCGCCCTGCCATGCCCCCCGGGATATGGCTTTTCACCCATCATCAGGACGATCGCGACTCCGGTGCCGGCATTCGCATAGATCCAGTGGGAAAGGCCGCGCCCCGCCCCAAAACGGGCTTCGGCAACTGCAGCAGCGCGGATGTCGGCTTCGATGACGACCTGACCCGCGAAGGCGAAGGCCTGGCGGATATCGGCGCTTGTCCAACGCACCCGATATGCGCTCACGATCTCGCCTGCCGCATCCACGATCTCGCAAATGCCGATGCCGGCGGCCGTCACCTCGGCTCCCGTCCGCGCCTGCAGCGCCCGCGCGGCATCAGCCACCGCAGCGATGAAGGGGGCGCCCGCGTCCGCCAGCGGCGGCGTCCTCACCAGCGCACGGTCAAGCACGGTGCCGTTCGTCGTATCAATCAGCCCGATCGACGCCTTGCTGCCGCCGACATCGACCCCGATCACGAGCATACCGCCAGCCTGCCTATGCTGGCCGGTAGTCGGGGGCTACCCCGAAGACAAAGACGGCCGGATCGCCGCCCATATTGGCGTATTGGTGGCGCGCACCTGCCGGCACGAAGAAGCCATCGCCCGGATGCAGCTCAAACCAGACCTGCCCCTCGCGATCCGGCGTCAGGACATTGAGGCAACCGGACAGCACATAGAGACATTCGTCGCCGCCATGCGCGGTGAAAGAGGACTTGCGGCCCGGCAGCACCGTCGTCTTGCCTGCGGTCATATGCTCGGTCGACGCGAACAGCCCAGTCATGACCCCCTGGTCGGCAGGATCGAGTTCCCAGAGCATGTCGGCCTCGCGGATCAGATGCATGGTTGCCGCCTTCCGCTCCTCCGCCGCGGCCATTGGCCAGCGTCCGACGAAACCGTCCTGCCGATAGATCGGTTGCGTCACATAGGGCCTCGTGCGGGCATAGGCCCCGGATGTGCCGGTCGATGGCGGCGGCGCGAAATATTCGAGCACCCGCACCGGTTCCTGCGACAGGCTGAAGCCGTGGTGCCAGGTATCCTTGCGGAAGAACAGCGCCTCGCCGGCCTTCACCACGCGCACCTCTCCGGTTTCCGGATTGGCCGAACCATAGGTGCCCGACAGCACATAAAGCACCTCGTCCGCGCCGAATACCGTACGGAAATCCTCGGAATGCTTGAAGGAGCCGCCACCCGGCAGCCCGAAGACGAGTTGATGGATCTTGTCGGTCGAGGCGTAGATCCAATCGTCCACGAAGCCCGTGGTGGCGTCGCCCCACAGGTGCCGCGTCACTTCGGCGTAGCGGATATGCGTGGGCTTGTCGAAGACCGGCCGCGGCGAGGATTTGTAGGCCATCTCGAAAATCTCCCCGGCGACTGCCGCTTGCTTTTATACTGACCAGACGATACAATAACGCATGATCAAGAGCAAGAGCACCGACAAGCGTTTACACCGCACGCGCACGCGGCTTCTCGACGCGGCCGAAGAGATCGTCGCGCGGGACGGGGTGCTGGCGCTGACTTTCGACCGCGTGGCCGAACAGGCCGGCGTGGCGAAAGGCACGGCGCTCTATCATTTCGACTGCAAGGAGGCGCTGACCTCGGCGATGATCGAGCGCTTCGTCGAGCGTTTCGATACGGCCTGGGCCGACCAGATCAGCACTGATACGGAGCCGCGCGGCCGCGCCATCCGCGCTTATATCAACGCCACACATCGCGGCGAGCCGTTCACCGGACGCCATTTCGATCATGTCAACGGCGCGATCACCGCAGCGCTCGCCAACTCGCCCGAACGGCTCCGGCCCGTGCAGGATCAGGGGGTGCGCCACCAGAAAGCAATCGAGCAGGACGCAGCCGATCCCGTGCTCGCTACCATCATCCGCATGGCGGTAGACGGTCTCTGGTTCGCAGAAAGTTTCAATCTGATGCGCTACGCCCCCGCGCTGAAGGCCGCCGTAATCGATCGGCTGACAGGCTGGACCTTCGGGAATGCCGATCCCGCAACACCTTCGAAACCTGCAACAAAAACAACAAGCAACGGGAGATCAGAATGACAGATAGCGACATGCCGTCCCTCGCAATCAGCCGCCGCACACTGCTTGCCGCCGCAGGTTTGATCGGCATCTCCGGCCTGACCCGCTTTGGCGCCGCGCACGCGGCAACGCAACTCACCTGGATGGGCTGGCAAGGCTATGACAGCCCGCTGAAGCAGGGCAGCTTTCTTGCCGACAACGGCATCGAACTCGCCGCCACCTTCATCGCCAACAACGAGGAGATCATCACCAAGCTGCAGGCCGGCGGCGGGATCGACCTTGCCACCATCTATTTCGGCCATGTGCCGATCCTGATTGCGGGCGATTTGATCGAACCGATCGACGAAAGCAAGGTGCCGGAGATCGGCAAGGTTTTTCCGCATTTCATCGAGGTTGATGCAATCCGCAAGGACGGCCAGCTCCATGCCATCCCCTTCACCTGGGGCACGCTGCCCATGGTCTACGATCCGGCCGTGATCACGACGCCGCCGACCTCGTGGAGCGATTGCCTGAAGGATGAATACAAGGGCAAGGTCGCCATCACCGACGACATTTCGGGCCTGATCTCCACATGGGCACCGATCGCCACCGGCACCAGGACACCGACCAGGCTGACGCCCACCGAACTCAGGGAGACGATAGACCTTCTGATCAAGATCAAGAAGGAACACGCCCGCACCTTCTCGCCGGACTATGGTGAGGCCACGGACCTGTTCGCGCGCGGCGAGGTGGTGATCTCGGCAATCGGTTGGGATGCACAGGTGGGTTTCGCCGCCGCCAAAGGCAAGACGCTCGCCTATGTGCTGCCCGAGGAAGGCGCCATGGCCTATATGGATACCCTCGTCATCCCGAAGACATCGGCCAACAAGGAACTCGCCTACAAGGCACTTGCCCACGCCATCTCGCCCGAAGCTCAGGCCGTTCTGGCTGCGGAACTGACGCAGGCCGTGGTGAACAGCGATGCCGTCAAGCTGGTCGATGACAGCAATCGCGCCATCTACCAATATGACAATCTCGACAAGCTGCTGGAGCGGGCCAGGTTCAATCCGTTCTGGCCACTGGAAAGCGATGGCACCCATGCCACCTTCCAGGAGGTGCAGGACGAATATCAGCGTTTCCTGCAGGCATGAGCGAGGCGATACGGGCGGGAGAGGCAGAGCCTCTCCTGCGGCTCTCGGCTGTCTCCAAACGATACGGTGCCGCGACCGCGCTGCACCCGATCGACCTTGCCGTGACAAAGGGCTCGTTCACGGCCATTCTAGGACCATCGGGTTGCGGCAAATCGACCCTTCTGCGGTTGATCGCCGGCTTCACCGAGCCGAGCACCGGCAGTATCGAAATTGCCGGCCGCGACGTGACCCGGCTCGTTCCGGAGAAGCGGCCGACCAACATGGTGTTCCAGGGCTACGGGCTCTTTCCGCACATGACGGTGGCGGAAAATGTCGGCTTCGGCCTGACCATTGCCCGGCGGTCGCGCAGCGAGATCGGCGAGCGCGTTGCCGAGACGCTCGCGCTGGTCCGGCTGGAGGAGCTGGCCGGCCGCCCGATCCAGGCCCTGTCGGGTGGCCAGCAGCAGCGGGTGGCGCTGGCCCGTGCGCTGATCATGCGGCCACTCATCCTGCTGCTTGACGAGCCGCTGGCAGCGCTCGACCTCAAGCTGCGTCAGGCCATGCAGACGGAACTACGCCGCATCCACAAGGAAACGAACGGCACCTTCGTCTTCGTCACGCACGACCAGGGCGAGGCTTTCTCGCTTGCCGACAATCTGGTTGTCATGAACGAAGGCCGCATCGAACAGATCGGCCGACCGCAAGACGTCTATATCCGGCCGAAGACCCTGTTCGTGTCACAATTCGTCGGTGACACCAACATATTGGAGGGCACGCGCCGGAGCGGCGTGGTCGAGCTTGCAGCCGGCCCTCGTTTCGCCTCCGCCGGACCCGACGGCAAGGTGACCTTCGTGCTGCGCCCCGAGACCGTGCGCATTCGACCCGCGCAGGATCTGCCTTCCAGCCCCATCGCCGGGATTACCGGCACTATCGAGGAGCTGCATCTGCTTGGCGACGGAGCCCGGATCACGGTGACGGCACCCGAAGGACATCAGCTCATCGTGCGGCTGCCCAACCCGCGTTTCGGCGACGGGCTGGCCCCTGGAATACGCGTAGCGGTCGACTGGGCCGATGATGCGCTCACCGAGGTAGGTGCGCCATGAGCATGGGACCCGGCCGGCAGTTCCGGCAGATCGTTCTCCCGAAAACTGCCGCCGCCTGTTCCGCCGACCTCAGGTTGCCAGATACTTCCCTTCGCGGGCGAAGCCGGATGGAGGCGAGGCCATGACAGCCCCTGCCGTCAAGCGCATTGCGGCGCTGGCCCCGGCCTACGGCATCCTTGCCGGATTGTTCCTCGTGCCGATTGCGCTGCTGTTTGCAGTGAGCTTCTGGTCCGTCCGCTCGTTCAAGCTGGAACCCGGCTTCTCTCTCGACGCCTATATCCGGACCTTCACAGTCTATGGGTCGCTTTTCGTTTGGACGCTACTGATGGCAGCGGCGGTAGCGATACTCTGCGTCGTCATCGGGTTCATTTTCGCTTATGGCGCGCGTTTCCGCGTGGGCACCCATGGCGATCTGTTCATCCTCGCAACCATGATCACGCTGTTCGGCGGCTATCTCGTCAAAATCTATTCGTGGAAGGCGATCCTGTCCTCGAACGGTATCCTGAACTCGCTCCTGCTCGGGCTTGGTCTAGTGGATCAGCCGGTCGGCTGGTTCATCTTCAACCGCGGCGCCGTGATCGTGGCATTGGCCCATTTCCTGCTGCCCTTCGCGATCCTGCCGATCTATTCGGCGCTGAGGAACGTACCGGATATCACGCTCGATGCCGCCCGCGACCTCGGCGCCTCGCCATGGGCGGTGCTGGTCAAGGTCGTGCTGCCGCAATGCCGCACGGGGCTTGTCGCGGCTTTCGCCATCTGCTTCCTGAGTGCGGTCGGCGATTATGTCACGCCGATGTTCCTTGGCGGCGGCAGCGCCATCATGCTGGGCCAGTTCATCGTCAGCGAGTTTTCGACCCGGTTCAACTGGCCATCGGGCGCCGCCATGTCGTTCTCGCTGATGGGCGCGTCCGCACTGGTGATCGGCGCCGTCTGGCTGGCCTTTATCGGGAGGCGGCGATGACCCGGCGCCTCGTCTGGCCGCTCGTCATGACGGCTCTGTCGGCCTTTCTGCTCGGCCCTCTGATTCTGGTCGTGGTCTTCTCGTTCAACTCCAACGAGTTGATAAGCTTCCCGATGGGCGGCCTGTCGTTGCGATGGTATCACCAGCTCATCGGTGACGACGCCTTCCAGGCAGCGCTCCTCAACTCGCTCGCCATCGCGCTTCCGACCGCCTTCATCTCCACCGTCACCGGCGCACTCGCCGCCTATACATTCGCGGAATGGCGCACGCGTTTCGGCCTGCCTGCGCTCTCGGTGCTCGGCCTGCCGGTGCTCCTGCCGCCGCTGGTCATCGCGATTGCGCTGGTCGTGCTGTTCGCGCGCTGGCTGGACCTGCCGCTCGGACGGCCTGCGGTGATCTGCGGTCATGTCCTCGTCACGCAACCCTTCGTCGCCGCTGTAGTGGCAGCGCGCATGGCCTCGTTCGACTTTACCGTGCTGGAGGCCGCGCGCGATCTGGGCGCGTCACGCTTCCAGACCTTCGTCAAGGTGACACTGCCGCAGATCCGCGCGGCGATCATAGGTGCCGCGCTGATCGCCTTTGCCCTGTCGCTGGATGAATTCATCATCGCCGTCTTCACCATCGGCGGCGGCAACACGCTTTCGACCTTCGTATGGGGCAAGATCAAGACGACGCTTGATCCATCCATCAACGCCATCGCCACGATCATGCTTGCCATGACCGTGAGCCTGACGCTCATCGCGTTGCGGCTCACACGATACCGGGGCTGAGCAGGCGTCGCGCACGGCCGGGGGAACGGGCGGCTTGACAGAAACGGCCTGCTGTACCAGCCTCGTCCGAATTGGCTACCAGTAAAACAAGTTAGCGAAAACGGCATTCGAGCGACATTTGCAGGAGAGGCGGACATGCCCAAGATCACGATCAACCGCAAGCTCAAGGGTTATAGCTTCACTTGGAACCACACCCCCGACTCGGTAGACAGTCTTGTTCATTTCGACTGGAAAACCGCTGCGGGGCGGACGGCAAAGCACCTGACCGTCGTTAGCAATGACCTGAAGCAGAACCTTGATGGGACCGGCTTCAGCTACAAGTTGTCAGACAGGACGCTCAAGGACCTTCCGACCGGGACCGTGAAGCAGATTAGTCTCGATTTCAAGAAGCAGAATGTGTTTGAATGGACCGGGCTGTCGGTATCTGCCAAGCAACTCTTCGATCTGACGGCAACGAAGAAATGGGCGGAACTCGATACTTTCCTGTTCGGCAAGGACGACGTTTTCAAACTGTCCGATGGCGCTGACTTGGCATATGCCTATGACGGCAATGACGTGATGGACGGCTTTGGCGGCAACGATACGCTCGCAGGCATGGCCGGCAATGATACGCTGCGCGGTGGCGCCGGCGCAGATT
>JAIRJX010000180.1 GCA_031260425.1 Gemmobacter sp. | reverse complement strand
GCATGAATGCGGGAGAGCCCTGCCCTCCCGCGCTGCCTCCGCTTCGCGGCCAGCCCCTTCCGGGACTTTCGCCGCCCGAAAGCCTATTCCGCGGCGCTGACCGCCGGGGGCTCCGTCCGCTGGCGTTTCACGAGCAGCTTGTTCAAAGCATGGACATAGGCCCGGGCGGAGGCGACGATCGTGTCCGTATCTGCCCCCTGCCCGTCCACGAGCTTGCCCCCCTCCTCGATGCGCACGGTCACGCGCGCCTGGGCGTCGGTGCCGCCGGTCACGCTCTGCACGGCGTAGAGCTTCAGGTTGCTGTCATGGGGGAAGGCCTGACGGATAGCGTTGAAGGTCGCATCCACCGCGCCGTCGCCGCCCGACATGCCCTCGGCCGGCTCGCCATCCACTTCCAGCACCACCGTCGCCATGGGGCGTGTGCCCATGCCGGTCGCGACCGTCATGCCGGTCAGCCGGATGCGCTCGTTGGCACGGCCGACCTCATCGTCCACCAGGGCGGCGATGTCCTCGTCATAGACGACCTTCTTGCGGTCGGCCAAGTCCTTGAAACGCTTGAAGGCATCATTGAGCTGGTTGTCGCCCACCTCGTAGCCCAACGACTTCAACCGGTCACGGAAGGCGGCGCGGCCGGAATGCTTGCCGAGCACCAGGGAGTTGGTGGTCCAGCCCACGCTCTCCGGTGTCATGATCTCGTAGGTGGAGGCGTCCTTCAGCACGCCGTCCTGATGGATGCCCGACTCATGGGCGAAGGCGTTGCGGCCGACGATCGCCTTGTTGGGCTGCACGTCGAAGCCCGTGATGGTGGCCAGCAGCTTCGAGGTGCGCAGGATCCGCTTGGTCTCGATGCCGGAGCGCAGCTTCAGCACGTCATGCCGCGTGCGCAGCGCCATCGCGACTTCCTCAAGGCTCGCATTGCCCGCACGCTCGCCGATGCCGTTGATGGTGCATTCGATCTGCCGGACACCCGCCTGCACCGCCGCCAGCGTGTTCGCGACCGCCAGACCCAGGTCATTGTGGTTGTGCGCCGAGAAGATGACCTTGTCCGCGTCCGGCACCTTGTTGATGAGCGTGGAGAAGATCAGCGCCATGTCGGCCGGCAGCGAGTAGCCCACCGTGTCGGGAATGTTGATCGTGGTGGCGCCGGCCTTGATGGCCGTGTCCACGCAGCGGCAGAGGAAGTCGAGGTCGGAGCGCGAGCCATCCTCGGCCGACCATTCGACATCGGCCGCGTGGTTGCGGGCCAGCGAGACGCTTTCCGTGATGCGGGCCAGCACCTCCTCGCGGGTCATGCGCAGCTTCACGCGCATATGAAGGTCCGAGGTCGCCAGCACGATGTGGATGCGTGGCCGGGCCGCGGGCTTCGTGGCCTCGATGGAGGCCATGATGTCGGCCGTGTTGGCACGGCTGAGGCTGGCCACGACCGGGCCATCCTTGGAGAAACGCTTGGCGATGGACTGCACGCTCTCGAAGTCGCCGGGGCTCGCAATGGCGAAGCCGGCCTCCAGCACGTCGGCGCCCAGCTCGTGCAGGGCCTCGGCCATGCGCAGCTTCTCTTCGAGGTTCATCGAGAAGCCGGGCGACTGCTCGCCGTCGCGCAAGGTCGTGTCGAAGATGATGATGCGGCCGCTGTCCAGCTTGCCGAAGGAAGGATGATCGATGCTCATGGCGCGTTCTCGTTGGTTCGGTGTTTCCCGTTTCGTATCCCCGGCGGCCGGGGTCCCCTGAGCGATCGCGGGCCGCGGACGGCCGGACGTCACACCCAGGGGCGGGAAAGTCGAAGCGGAAGGAGGGCGAGCGACAGCGCCCGGGCCGGAAGGGGTCCGGCAGACATCGCAGGAATTGCGGTCCGCATCGACATGGGAGAAATCTTAGCCGCCGGGATCGTCCAGATCAAGTGTGCGCTCATTCGAGCACGGTGATCGCTTGAAGGCTCGGGGATTTCCTTGAAGGGTGATGTCTGATTCATGAAGTCCCGTTGGGGGGGGGCTTTCGATGGTTCGCGCATCGCTGCTGGAGCATTTCTCTGCGCTGGATGATCCTCGTCAGAGCTGGAAAGTGGTCTATCCGCTTCCCGAGGTTCTGCTGCTGGTGCTTTGCGCGACACTGGGCG
Organism: Gemmobacter sp.; assembly: GCA_031260425.1. Classification (GTDB taxonomy): domain Bacteria; phylum Pseudomonadota; class Alphaproteobacteria; order Rhodobacterales; family Rhodobacteraceae; genus Gemmobacter. Next base: position 1,613 of record JAIRJX010000180.1, on the reverse strand, counting down.
GAGCGGAAGATTTTGTGGAGGTGGTCCGCTGGGGCCGCACGAAGCTGGAATTCCTGCGCCGTTTCCTGCCCTTCGCGCACGGCGTTCCCAGTCACGACACCCTGTGCGACGTGATCTCTGCGCTGGACCCGGATCTGTTCCGGACGGCGTTCACGACCTGGGTGGAGGATCTGCGCGAGGCGGAGCCTGACATCGTGGCGATTGACGGCAAGACTTCGCGGCGCAGCCACGACCGAGCCAAAGGACGCTCTCCGCTGCATCTGGTGTCGGCCTGGGCCAGCCGCCAGCGGCTGGTGCTGGGACAACAGGCGACGAGCGAGAAATCCAACGAGACCACAGCCCTACCGCTCCTCCTGGAGCGCCTGGAACTGACTGGCGCGCTGGTCACCATCGACGCCATGGGCGCGACCGCCAAGATCGCCCAGTCCGTGCTGGACCGGGGCGCCGACTACCTGCTCGCATTGAAATCCAACCAGGGACACCTCTACGAGGAGGCCGAACTCTACTTCGCCCAAGTCCAAGACCTCGCCTGCTTCGAGAGCACGGACGCCGACCATGGCCGCATCGAGACCCGCCGCCATGTCGTCAGCGACGACGTGGCCTGGCTGCGCGCCGACCGCGCCGCCCCTGGCGAACCGCGCTTCCCAGGACTGAAGGCGATCGCCCGGGTCGAGGCCAGGGTGGAGGGGGCAGGCAGGACCACCTTGGCGCGCCGTTACTATCTCTGCTCAACGGTCCTGGACGCCCAGACCTTCGCCAGGGCCGTGCGCGCCCATTGGGGCGTCGAGAAACCGACTGCACTGGGTGCTTGATGTCGTCTTTCATGACGACCTCGCCCGGTTACGCACCGGCCATGGCCCCGAAAACATGGCTATCGTCAAACACATGGCCATCAACCTGCTCAATAAGACAGCCAAAACCGACAGCCTCAAAACACGACGAAAACGAGCCGGTTGGGATGACGACTATCTGATCGCCGTCGTCACAAAAACCGCATGAAAACCTTCAAGCGATCCCCCTGGCGCGACCGGCCGATCCGGCGCCTGATTGACAGCGCTCCACGAAACCGCTTGAACCCGCCGGCTTCCATCGGGGCGGGTGAGCGCGAGCGCGCCCGAACTGGGGAGGGGTGCCCGAGTGGCTAAAGGGGACGGACTGTAAATCCGTTGGCTTGCGCCTACGCTGGTTCGAATCCAGCCCCCTCCATATTCCCCGATGGCAGCGGGCATTCGTCGCTTGCGGCGAGGCTCCTGACCTAGCGATAATCCGCCTCGGCGCGGGTGTAGCTCAATGGTAGAGCACCAGCCTTCCAAGCTGGCTACGGGGGTTCGATTCCCCTCACCCGCTCCACTCTTCGAAGTGGGGCGGTGGTGCTCCCAGCGCGCTGCCTCGGGCCATGCGGCTTCTGGAACGATCAATTCTCGGAGCGGGACCTGAGCGATGGCGAAGTCGAAGTTTGAGCGGAACAAGCCGCACTGCAACATTGGGACGATCGGCCATGTGGATCATGGCAAGACGTCGTTGACGGCGGCGATCACGAAGGTGCTGGCGAAGTCTGGCGGAGCGTCGTTCACGGCGTACGACCAGATCGACAAGGCCCCTGAGGAGCGCGC
>JAIRJX010000267.1 GCA_031260425.1 Gemmobacter sp. | reverse complement strand
CGGGACGCTACCTGCGGAACTGGCGCTGCAGGCGCTGCGGGCAGGTCTTTCGCTGGTGGTGGTGGAGCGGGACCGGCCCCGCTTGGTCACGATGCTGGCGCGGATCGCCACGGCGCAGGAACAGGCGGTGGCCACGGGGCAGTTGACGGCGGAGGGGCGCGATGCCGACTGGGCGCGACTGACTGCGGAGCTGGAGGCCGCGGCGCTGGCCGATTGCGATATCGTGGTGATCGCCGATCCCGCGCTGCTGGCCGTGGCGGTGGCGGCGACGCCGGAGGGGACACCGCTTGCGCTTCTCGGCAGGCGAAGCGGGCATCGCGGCGGGCGGCCTGCCGATCTGCTGGGCTTCCGGCCGGCTGGGGCAGGGCTCATCGAACTGCTGCCGGGCCCCGAGACCTCGGGCGCCGCGATCCGAACCGGGCTTGCGCTGACGCGGCGGCTTGGCTTGCAGGCGCTCATCGCCGGCGGGCGCGGCGGCATCGCCGCTCGCGTGGGCCGGCAGGGCAGTCTGGCGGTGCGCCACCTTCTCGAACAGGGTGACGAGGCGGACCTCGTTGCCGCCGCCCTGCATCAATACGGGCTGAGCGAGCTGGCGCCGGCGCCGGTGCCATCCGCGCCGGAATTGCCGCAGGCCACCCCGGCTGCAACGGCCCGGATCGGTGCGCGCGTGCTGGCCGCCATGGCGAACGAGGGGGCGCGGCTGGTCGGGCAGGGCGTGGCGCTGCGTCCTTCGGATGTGGATCACGCCATGATCGCTTCGCACAGCGTTCCGCGCTGGCTGGGCGGGCCCATGCACTGGGCCGATCGGCGCGGCCTGATGATCCTGCGCCGCGACCTCACCTTCTGGGCCGAGGAGGCGCCCGGGCTCTGGGCCCCCGCGCCGCTCCTGCTCGACCTCGCCGCCACGGGAGGGCATTTCGCCGATCTGGACCGCTGAGCCTCAGGCCAGCAGGATGCCCGATACCACCAGCATCAGCCCCAGCGCCGAGACGCCGAGCGCGCCCATGTTCAGCACTACCACGCGCTGAAGCCGGGTCCGGATCTCCTCGTCGCTGGTGGCGCCCTGCCGGGCCTTCATCGCGAGCAGGATGCACCATATCAGCCCCGCCAGTCCGGCGAGGGCGATCAGCGTCCCGATCAGCACCAGAATTTGCATCCATCCTCCTTTTCCGGATCGGCCCCGATCCGCGATGGCCTGCCCGGCCATTTTCGTTTTGCCCGTTTCGGGATCCCGTACCGCCGGACTGCCCCGGCTTGCCGAATCCGGCGTAGCCGAAGCGGCAGGGGGCTGGCAAGGGTGCAAAAGGACGGCGGCGCCTGCGCAGGGCCGGGGCGACGGGCCAGACTAATGATCATGCCAATGATCAGGGCCGCCCGATGCCGGCCTTGATCCGCTGCGGGCCGGAGGATAGGGATGGGAAAAACCCCAGACATGAGGCGAAGATGAGCGAGCCCACCGATCCCTATGGCGTCACCGCCGACGAACTGCGCCAGTTCATCGAGCGCTATGAACAACTCGAGGCGGAGAAGAAGGACGTCACCGAACAGCAGAAAGAGGTGATGGCCGAGGCCAAGGGCCGCGGCTACGATACCAAGGTCATGCGCAAGATCATCGCCCTGCGCAAGCGCGAGGCCAATGACATCGCTGAGGAAGAGGCGATTCTGGAACTTTACAAACAAGCGCTCGGCATGGTGTGAGGCGGCGCGCCTGGCGGCTCAGGGCGTGATCATGGTCACGCCCGGCAGCCCAGCGATATAGGCCAGATCACGCTCGTAGCGCTCGGTCAGTTCCGCGATCGTCTCCTCGGTCCAGTCCGGCAGGTCGAAGCTGAAATTCAGCCGGTCGGGCCGTGCGAACTTGTCGAGAAAGGCCGAGGCGATGCGGCGGCGCTGCTGCACGTTCTGCGGCGGATGGCCGGCCAGATAGGCACTCATCCGGCGCATCCCGTCCTCGGTCATCAGCGATTCGAGCAGATCATCCTCGCCCTCCAGCGCCGAAAGTTCGGGCAGGCCGGCGACGGCACGCAGCACCTCGGGCCAGATCAGCGGCGTATCCTCGTCGGCCCAGACGGTGATCGGCACGCCGGGATTCGCCTCCAGCAGTTGCAAGATCAGGTCGGACCAGCGCAGGTCCTGCGGATCGGTGCCTTCGATGAATTCCGACCAGGGGCGCCCGCGCTGGCGGCTGTGCAATTCCGGCAGGTAGGTCGCGGGGTTGCGCAGCGCGATATGGAATTCCGCCTCGTCGTTGGGAAAGATGCCGCAGATGGTGCGCATCCTCTCGCCGCCGCTGCGGTAGATCGCGCCCGCCTTCACCGCCCAGGCGGGAAAGGCCAGGAAATTCTCCCAGGACAGCACGAGGCGCAGATCCTCCTCTGCCCCGGCTTCGGTGAATTGCTCCAGTATCCCCGCCGAGATCTCGGGTGTGACGGTCTGGCCCTTGAGCTGGATGGAGGCGTCGCGGATCAGGTTGCGATAGCGCGCGGGATCGGGCACCTCGACCCCTTGGCCCGCAAGGAGTGCGGCGTTGCGATAGAGCGTACGGACGAGACGGTCATCATCCGTGCAATGGACGCCAATGTGGTAAGCGATACGCATGGACCTATCCAGGTTTTCCATCTTGTTGAGAATATACGGGCTTTTCTGGACAGTTAAACCGCTTTCCTGCTAGGGCGGGCATATCATGGCCGAACCGATGATCCCTGCCCGCAACCGCCGTCTGCCCGACCGCTGGACTCTGGCGGCGGTGATGATCGCGGCCCTGGTGCTGACGCCGATGGTGTCGATCCTGTGGATCGCGCTCAGCCCGACCGAGAATATCTGGCCGCATCTTGTGGCCACGGTCATGCCGCGCTATCTGTCGACGACGGCGCGGCTGATGCTGGGGGTGGGGGTGCTGACCTCCATCATCGGGGCAGGCACTGCGTGGCTGGTGGTGATGTATCGCTTTCCCGGCGCGCGCTTCTTCGACAAGGCGCTTTTGTTTCCGCTGGCGATTCCGGCCTATATCGGCGCCTATGCGCTGGTCGATTTTCTCGATTATTCCGGAGCGTTGCAGGTGGCCCTGCGTGGCCTGTTCGGCTGGAGCAGCGCGCGGGACTACTGGTTTCCGCGAGTGAAGACCGAGGCGGGTGCGATTGTGGTGCTGTCCTTCGCCTTCTACCCTTACGTCTACCTTCTGGCCCGCGCCGCCTTTCGCGAACAGCCCGGCGGCTCCTGCGAGGTTGCCCGTGCATTGGGAGCCGGGCCCTGGGGCGTGTTTCTTCGCGTCGGACTGCCGCTTGCCCGCCCCGCCATTGCCGCCGGCGTGGCGCTGGCACTGATGGAGACGGTGGCGGATTACGGCACCACCGCGCATTTCGGGGTGCAGACCTTGACCACCGGCATCTTCTCGACCTGGCTCACTTCCGGCAATGCCGGAGGAGCGGCACAAATCGCGGGGGTGCTGCTCGCGCTCATCGTGCTTTTGCTGGGGCTGGAGCGGCTGGGTCGGCGGCGCGCCCGATTCCATGCCTCGGCCCGGCAGGCACGGCCGGCGGTGCCGCAGCGCCTGCGCGGAGGGCGCGGCTGGCTGGCGGCAGCGGCCTGTGCGCTGCCCTTCGGCATGGGGTTTGTGTTGCCGGTCGCCGTGATGGTGCATCACGCGATGTCGAAGCCCGCCGCCTTTCTTGCGCCGGGATTGCTGGAGGCGCTTGGGCATACGCTGCTGGCCGGCGGGATTGCCGCGGGGCTGACGGTCGGGGCTGCCTTGACGCTGGTTTACGGCCTTCGGATGAGCGGGCGGCGGGGGCCGCGCTGGCTCCTGCCGGTCACCGCGCTTGGCTATGCCGCGCCGGGGGCGGTGCTGGCGCTTGGTCTCTTGATCCCGCTTGCTGCAATCGATCACCGGTTTGCGGATGGCTGGCAGATGCTGACCGGCCACGATCCCGGCCTGATCCTGACCGGCACGGCGGCGGCGCTGGTGCTGGCCTATGTGGTGCGCTTCTTCGGCGTGGCGCAGGGGGCGGTCGATTCCGCCTTCGGCCGGGTCTCGCCCAATCTGCCGCTGGCGGCGCGCGCGCTGGGCCGTTCGGCTGGCGGCGTGCTGCGCGAGGTCTATCTGCCGATGATGCGCGGCTCGGTCGCGACCGCGTTGCTGGTGGTCTTCGTCGATTGCGTGAAGGAGCTTCCCGCGACGCTGCTTCTGCGCCCGTTCAACTACAACACGCTTGCCACCCGCGCCTATGAGCTGGCGAGCCTTGAGCGGATCGGCGAGGCGGCGCCGGCGGCGCTCCTGGTCATGGCGGTCGGTCTTGCCGCCGTGGTGCTGGTGGCGCGCAACGAGGGTTGAGCGCTTTGCCGCGGCCCTGCGTCTTTCGCTTTGCCGCCCGCCTGCAATCGGCTAGGCAGGGCGCATGGAATACGCGGTCTCCGGTCTTGCGGTCGCGCGCGGCGGTCTCGTCGTGCTGGAGGGGGTGGGCTTCACGCTTCGCCCCGGCTGCGCCATGGTGTTGCGCGGGCCGAACGGCATCGGCAAGACAACGCTCCTGCGCACGCTGGCGGGGCTGCAACCCGCCAGTGCCGGCGAGACCGGCCTGCTGCCCGATGCCATCGCCTATGCCGGTCATGCCGACGGGCTGAAGGCGGCGCTGACGGTGGCGGAGAATCTGGGTTTCTGGGCCGCGATCTACGGCACCGAAGCTGTGGAGCCGGCGCTGGAGCGGATGAACCTTT
>JAIRJX010000291.1 GCA_031260425.1 Gemmobacter sp. | reverse complement strand
TCTGGTCTGGAACCGGCACAGCTTCGTCAAGAACCCCGGTACCGGAACGCGCGTGACGCGCATCAAGCCGGAAAGCGAGTGGATCAGGGCTGAAGTGCCGCATCTTCGGATCGTGGACGACGCGCTGTGGCGGAAGGTTCAGGAGCGCCGGCGGGCGATCTCCGCTCACTACATTCCCAACGTCGCCGCCTCCCGCGAAGCGCAGGCCAAGCGGCTGCATCTCACCAACCGGCCCGTCACCCTTCTTTCCGGCCTGATCTTCTGCGGTTGCTGCGGCGGCAGGGTCAACATGGTGATGACGGGCCGCTATGCCTGCCGCAACCATCTGCGCAACGGGCTTTGCAGCAACGGCCACACCATCCGGCGCGACGAGATGGAAGCGCGGGTTCTGGCAGGGCTGCGGGATAAGCTGGTGTCTGCCGAGGCGGTAGCGGCAGCCGTGCGCGCCTACGCCAAGGAAATGAACCGGCTGAACCATGACCGGCGGGCGCAGTCGGAAGCGGATCGCCGCGTGTTACAGAAGATCGAGCGCGCCGTGGCCGGCATCATGGCGGCGATTGAGGACGGATTTTATCAGCCGTCGATGAAGGCGCGGATGAGCGAGCTTGAGCGGGAGAAGGCGGAAATCCTCGCCCGCCTTGCAGAGGCTCCTGCCGCCCTTCCGGACATCCACCCGAATATCGCCAACGTCTATCGCAAGAACGTCGAGCGGTTCACCGAGGCGCTGAACGACCCTGACGGCGGCCGGGAAGCGGCCGAGGCGCTGCGCTCACTGATCGGGGAAATCGTGCTGACCCCCGGCAAAAAGCGCGGCGAGGTCCATGCCGAACTACGCGGCGAATTCATGGGCATTCTCGCCTTCGCCGCTGCCGGGAAGGGGAAGAAGTCCGCCGTTGTTATGCCGCCAGTGGCATCTGCTGCCTGATCGGGGGCGAACATGAGACCGGCGATGCGCTCCTTGAGCGATGGGTCGTCCAACTCGGCGACGCCGGTTTCGATGGCGTCGTAAAGACGCTTGAGGCGCAGGTCCGATTTGGCAGCGCGGCGCTGTAGCTCGGCAATGTGCTGGCGGCGGCGCTCGGCCTGATCCGAACGGCGGTCGAGAATGCTGTCGAGCAATCCCTTCAGCCGCTCGGGACCGAGCAGCCGGTCCTCGATATGCGAGACCACCATGGTGTCGAGCTTGTTCATCGGAATCGCCCGGCCCTTGCAGCCGGTATCACCCTGCCGTGCCCGGATCGAACAGGCATAATAGCGATAGCGACCATTCTTGCCGGGGCGCACCTATTTTACAGATCGTGAATACGGAGCAGGCCCTCCAACAATCGATGTCATCGATGAACGCTTGTGGGCCGGCCAAGGCGCCGCTTTTTTCAGATGTGCGTTTGCGAGGATGATGAGTTTTCGCATGATCGCGGTGATGGCCTGTTTCGGGGTTTTCCTGCACTGGTGAGTTGTTCCTGCTTCGTCTTCATGTCTGGATTGAATCGTATGGCGACGAGGGCCGGCAGGTAGAGAGCGTGTCGCACTTGCTTTCGCCTGCCCGGAACGAACCGCTTGCCATATTCGCCGCACAAATTGCTTGGGTCGCTATTAGAATGGTACGGGTCAATGCCTTGCCGTTGTCCTGCTGGCTCCGCGCTATGAGGCTTGCCCGTGTCGGTGCTTGGCAAGTGGCGGGCGAGGCGGTAGCTCTGATCTTGAGCCGGCCGGGTAAGGCGCGGCCGACAGGGGGCCGGGCCATGAATGCGCTTCTTCTTGTTGCGATGATCGCCGTGACGGCGGCGGGTCCGCTTTGGGCGGAGGCCCCGCCGATCTCACCGGTCGAGGCGCCGGCGGTGACGCCGGAGATCGCGCGGCTGTCCGAGGTGATGCAGATGGCCGGGGTGATCGAGGTGATGCGGACCGAGGGGCTGGAATACGGTGCCGCGCTGCGCGACGAGATGTTCCCGGAACAGGGCGGGCCGGGATGGGATGCCCAGGTCGGACGGATCTATGAGCCGGGCCGGATGTTGCACGAGTTCGAAGCGCAGCTCGGCCTGGAACTTGCCGCCGAGCCGGCGGTGGCGGGCGAGGCGATGGCCTTCTTCGACGCACCGCTTGGCCGGAAGATCCTGACACTGGAACTGGAGGCGCGCCGAACGCTGCTTGACGATGCGGCAGAGGAGGTGGCGCGCGCCGTCTTCGCCGAGATGGAGGCGAAAGGTGCGCCGCGTGTCGAGGCGCTGCGCCGCTTCGCGCAGACCAATGACCTGATCGAGATGAATGTGATGGGCGCACTCAACGCCGATTTCGCCTTCTATCGCGGGCTGAATGACGGAGGCGCCTTCAGCGGTGCGATGAGCGAGGCGGATATGCTGGCCGAGGTCTGGGGCCGGGAAGCCGACATCCGTAGCGAGACCGAGGATTGGCTCTGGCCGTATCTCTCGCTCGCCTACCAGCCGCTGTCGGACGAGGAGTTGCAGGCCTATCAGGTGTTTTCCGAAAGCCCGGCTGGCCGGAAGCTGAACGCAGCGGTCTTCGCCGCCTTCGACGCGCAGTTCGGGCGGATCAGCAACGATCTCGGCCATGCGGTGGCGCGCGCGATCCTGGGCGAGGATATCTGAGACCGGGCGGATCGCCCGCGGTCCGTCCGGTGCGAGCCTGCCTCGCACCCGCAGCGGGCCGTGAATCGCGCGGCCGGATCCCGGCTCCCGCTCTCTCGGACGGGCGCTGTTCCGCTGTGGGCGGAGAGAGCGAAGGTCGTGCTTTGCTTCTTGTGCAAATACTCGCGGCGTGCCCTCTCCGTTGCGCGGGACGGCGGTAGCTTTCTCGCGGTTGCCGCACCGCTTAGCCCGCGTCCAGCCTGCAGCACGGCGCGGGTTGACAGATCCGGGCTGATCCCCGATAAGCGCGCATCCCGGAACGGCTCACCCCGAGTCTGTCCGGGTTTTCGTGTTGATGACGCCCCGGATGGGGCGCGCTGTCCGAAGGCGGGGGGCTCCCGCAAACGCCGACCCGACGGGGAAGGGGCCGCAGGACGCGGAGCAAGAGAAGGAAAGACCCATGTTCGCGGTCCTCAAGACAGGCGGCAAGCAGTATAAGGTGCAGGCGGGCGACATTCTGCGTGTCGAAAAGCTCGCGGCCGATGCCGGTGACAAAGTTCAGTTCAACGAGATCCTGATGGTCGGCGGTGATTCGGTCACCGTTGGTGCGCCGACTGTGGCGGGTGCTGCGGTGCAGGCCGAGGTCATTGCCCAGATCAAGGGCGAGAAGGTCATCCATTTCGTCAAGCGCCGCCGCAAGCACAGCTCGCAGCGCACCAAGGGCCATCGTCAGCAGCTTACGCTGCTGCGGGTGACCGAGGTGATCGCCTCGGGCGCCGCCGCGACCGGCGTGATGGCGGCGACCGGCACGGCCGATGCCCGCCGTGCGGCCCATGAAGGCGGCGCCGCCGCCAAAGCTGCGGAATAAGAGGAGCACCACCTATGGCACACAAGAAAGCAGGCGGTTCGTCCCGCAACGGCCGTGACACGGCCGGTCGTCGCCTCGGCGTGAAGCTTTATGGCGGCCAGGCCGCGATCCCGGGCAATATCATCGTGCGTCAGCGCGGCACGACCTGGTTCCCGGGCGAGGGCGTGGGGATGGGCACCGACCATACCATCTTCGCCACCGTCGAGGGCCGCGTGACCTTCCGAAAGGGCCTCAAGGGACGCACCTTCATTTCGGTCCTCCCGGCCGCCGAGGCTGCCGAATAGACCGAAACACCGAAACCGGGTGATCCAACTGCGGGGATCGGCCGGAAGGCCGGTCCCCGATCCGTTACGGAGAGGGCAGGGCGTACTTTGCGGAGGGTGTGTCCCATCCTTCCGGGCGGGGCGCCGTGCACGTTTTCTCCGGATGATCAGGTGTTTCATGGCGCGTCGTGCATCACTTTCACCCCGTCATGTGAGCATTTCCCCGCCCGGAACAAGGCACGAAGCGTCGCTGGCGGACGCTTTTGGGGGACATCACTGGCGCGCGCGCCCTGCGATTGGCCACCCGCCGCTGCCGCGACGGGGACAGGGACAGTGGTTTCTCCTCCGGAGCGGCCGGATGACCGCCGGAGGAATACCGACCCGCCCAAGCACCGTTCCGCCCATGGCGGGGCGGGCCTGCGGTAACCGGGACTGGACCTTTGCCTCGGCTGCGGCCATCCTGATCCTGCCTGCCGTCCTCGGCCTCTCAGCCGGTGGTGGTCGGCCATGTCCCGGGGCGGCCACAACCGCCCTGCGGAATGAATGGCGGATGCCGCGGTGACTTTCGCGGCTTTCGTGCTCGTCTGGTTACCGTTCTGCCGTGAAAGGCCGGCAGGGTGGCGTTCAGCCCCGACTCGGGCAGGGTAAAGGGTATTGCGGATCCGGTGACGGGTCCGTCCGCGCTTTCGCAGGAGAGAAGCGATGAAGCTGGATGTGATGGCACAGGTGCAGGACATTACCGGGACGGCGGGCTTCGGCCGGATGGCCGACGGCGCCATCACGGCCGAGCGTTTCGTGCTGCGCCCGGTGCGGAAATCCGATTCCGGGCTCTTCGCCCTCTATGCCGGTGACCGCCGCGTGGCCGAGGCCACCCGCTCCATCCCGCATCCGCTGCCGCCCGGCGCCGCCGAGAATTTCGTGACCCGGGCGATGAATCCGAAGGGGGGCGAGGATGTGTGGGTACTGGACGGCTCGGAACATGGCCTGGCCGAGGTGCTGGGCGTCGTCTCGCTGAAGCGGATGGATGAGGGGCGGTTCAACCGCGACCAGTCGGAGATCGGCTATTGGGTGGCGCCCGCCTTCTGGAACACAGGTTTTGCCTCCGAGGCGGTGCGCGCGCTGGTGAGCGCCAATCCGCAGAGGAACCGCACCGTCTTTGCCGAGGTGTTCCAGGACAATCCGGGATCGGCGCGGGTGCTGACCAATGCGGGCTTTCAGTATCTTGGTGATGCCGAGACCTTTTCGGTCGCGCGCAACGCGCGGGTGCCGACCTGGACCTATCTGCGCAAGCTTGATTGATCGGCTCCGCCCCGTCATACAGAGGACGCGACCTGTGACGGAGATCCCGATGCTGATCCGCGACGCCCGCCCCGAGGATGCCCGTGCCATAGCTGCGATCTACAACGATGCCGTGCGCAACACGACCGCCATTCTGAACGATGGCGAGGTGGATGCGGCGAACCGGATCGGCTGGATGCGGGCGCGGGCGGATCTGGGCTATCCGGTGCTGGTTGCGGTCATGGAGCAGCAGGTGATCGGCTATGCCAGCTTCGGTGACTGGCGGGCTTTCGACGGCTATCGCGCCACGGTGGAAAATTCGGTCTATGTCTCGCCCGGTGCGCGCGGGCGCGGTGTCGCGCTGGCACTGTTGCAGGCCTTGATCCCCTGCGCGCGGGCGCTTGGCAAGCATGTCATGGTCGCCGCAATCACAGCCGAGAACGAGGTCTCGATCCGCCTTCACGCCCGCGCCGGTTTCGTGGAAACCGCGCGGATGTGCGAAGTGGGGCAGAAATTCGGTCGCTGGCTGGATCTGGTCTTCATGGAATTGCGGCTGGACGGCCGGCCGGTGCCCTGAGTGCCACCCGCCGCCTGAATGGTTGGCCATAGCTTCTGCGCGCCGTGTGAGCTCACGCCATGCCCGGAACAAGGCACGGAACGTGCCGCCGCCCGAACGCCCCCAAGGGCGGGCGCTTCGGTGACGTTGGCGTGAGGATCAATCACAGGAGTGGTTGAACCATGAAATGACGACCACAACCGTCTCGGCGCCCACCCGCGGTCGGGTGCTGCCCGCCGTCGCTTGAGGGGGCGGGGAAGGATACACGCGAAGCGGCGGCGGGCCGGAACTCCGATTGCATGGAGGCGACCTTCAATCGCGGCGAATGCAACCTCGCTCCGGCAAGGGGGATCCGTATCCGGAGGGGAAAAGCCTTGCGGCAGGCAAGGGCCGGGGGTATCGCCAGTTCCGACACTCACCCAAGGGGTTGCGCCATGAAATTCCTCGATCTGGCCAGGGTCCATATCCGTTCGGGCGGTGGCGGGGCGGGCTGCGTCTCGTTCCGGCGCGAGAAGTTCATCGAATTCGGCGGCCCCGATGGCGGTGATGGCGGCGATGGCGGCTCGGTTTGGGCCGAAGCGGTGGAGGGGCTGAATACCCTGATCGACTACCGCTATCAGCAGCACTTCTTCGCCCGCTCCGGCCAGCCCGGCATGGGCAATCAGAAGACCGGCCGATCGGGCGAGGATATCGTGCTGAAAGTGCCGCTCGGAACCGAGATCATCGACGACGACGAGGAGACGGTGATTGCCGACCTTACGGAACCCGGTCAGCGGGTGCTGCTTGCACAGGGGGGCAATGGCGGCTGGGGCAACCTGCGCTTCAAGACCTCGACCAACCGCGCGCCCGCCCGCGCCAATCCGGGGCAGGAGGGGGTGGAGCGCGCCATCTGGCTGCGGCTGAAGCTGATCGCCGATGCCGGGCTGCTCGGCCTGCCCAATGCCGGGAAATCCACCTTCCTCGCCGCCGTGTCGAATGCGCGGCCGAAGATCGCGGATTACCCCTTCACCACGCTGGTTCCCAATCTCGGTGTCGTAGGCATCGACGAGCAGGAATTCGTGATGGCCGATATTCCGGGGCTGATCGAAGGAGCGAGCGAGGGCAGGGGCCTTGGCGACCAGTTCCTTGCCCATGTCGAGCGCTGTTCGGTGCTTCTGCATCTGCTCGACGGCACCTCGAACACGATCACGAAGGATTATCGCACCATCATCGGCGAGCTCGAAGCCTATGCAGGTGAACTGGCCGAAAAGCCGCGCATCCTTGCGCTGAACAAGGCCGATGCGCTGGACAGAAAGACCCTCGGCACCCGCAGGCGCGCGCTGGAAAAAGCGAGCGGCGGCGAGGTCTTCGTGATTTCCGGAGCGACGGGCGAGGGGATCAGGGAGGTGCTGCGCGCGCTCCATGCCGAGATCCGGGCTGACCGGCAATCGCGCGCGCCGCTGGAGGTGACGAAGTGGCAGCCCTGACGGAATGCGGGATGGCGCGCAGGGCGCCCGACATCCGGACGGCGAAACGGCTGGTGGTGAAGATCGGCTCGGCCCTGCTGGTGGACCGGCAGAAGGGGTTGCGGCAGGGCTGGCTTTCTGCGCTGGCGCTCGACGTGGCGGAGGCGCGGATCAACGGCGCGCAGGTGGTGCTGGTCTCCTCCGGTT
>JAIRJX010000282.1 GCA_031260425.1 Gemmobacter sp. | reverse complement strand
CAATATCCGCAACGCTCATGCGTTCTTCTCCTCGGTTTCCGCAAAGATCGCCTGAGCGATCTCAAGCGCCTTCTGCATGGCGGGCAGCCCGCCGAACATGCTCATTTGCCAGATCACCTCGGCGATCTCGCGTTGGCTCGCCCCGGCCTCCAGCGCGTGCCGCACCGCAAGGCGGATCTGCGGCTCGGCATGGGCGCCAAGCACGGTCAGCGCCGCGATGGTGACCAGAAGCCGCGTCTTGGCATCCAGCCCCTCGCGGTTGAAGGTCTTGCCGAACCACATCTCCATCATGTCCTTGGTCATGGTGGGAATGAAGGTTTCGAGGCCCTTCACCGGAAAGCTTTCCAATGCGGGATTGAAGGCGCGGACCATCTCCTGCCCCTGCTCCACCATGGTTTTGAAAAGCTTGGTGAAATCCTCGGTCATCCTCGTGCCTCGCGCCGGTTACCGGTAAGGAGCGTCAAGTTCAAGGTTCCGCGCGATCTCGGCTTCCCAGCGGGCGCCGTTCTCCAGCAGCTTTTCCTTGGAGTAGTAGAGTTCCTCGCGCGTCTCGGTGGCAAATTCGAAATTCGGCCCTTCGACGATGGCATCGACCGGGCAGGCCTCCTGGCAGAAGCCGCAATAGATGCATTTGGTCATGTCGATGTCGTAACGCGTGGTGCGGCGGCTGCCGTCGGCGCGGGGCTCCGCGTCGATGGTGATCGCCTGTGCCGGGCAGATCGCCTCGCAGAGCTTGCAGGCAATGCAGCGCTCCTCGCCGTTCGGATAGCGGCGCAACGCATGTTCGCCGCGAAAGCGCGGGGAAAGCGGGCCCTTCTCATGCGGGTAGTTCAGCGTCGCCTTGGGCGCGAAGAAATATTTCAACCCGAGCCCGAAACCCTTGATGAAATCCACCAGCAGGAAATACTTGGCGGCCCGGTTCAGGTCAATCGCGCCCATCTTCGGCTCCCCCTTCATCATCATTTTGCGGCGCGCCCGCGCTGGCGTGCCGGGTCCATTTCGCTACATAGTCGCTTTGCAGAACGGCGTCGCCCAGGCTGCTCTCCGGCAGACGCTCCACCTCGTAATAGAGGGTGACGCGCGACCCCATCGGAAAGCGCCCATAGCCAAGCCGCAGCCGCCTGCCCCAGATCGCCGCATCGGCGAAATCAACGATCATCCGTTCGGCCTGCGAATCCGACGAGGTGGTCATGCCGCAACAGGTATGCACCTTGCATCCCGCGCCCCGGGTCCAGAAGGTCCAGACCAGTTCGGGACTGAACTGGTAAAGCCCGTGGGCAAGCCAGCCGTTCATGCCGTTGGCCGAGACGAATCGCCCGCCGGGCTTGAGCATGAGGAAAGCATTGCGCAGCGCCTGCGGCACGTCGAAGACATGCTCGATCGTGCCGCCGTCGAAGATGAAGTCGAACTGGCCATGCAACGCCTCGGGCACCGGCTTGTTCAGATCATGCAGAATCGTGGCCCCCTCGTAATCCGAGAAGTCCATCGACTCCATCTCGCCGAAGCCCAGCCGGCGCATCAGCCCCTCGCAAAATTTGTCGTCCTGGACGACCGCCTTGTAGGAGCCCTCATATCCGGCCCGGCGCCAGGCCCGGTCGAACACAAACTTGTAATGGCCCGTGGGACGGAAACGCTGGCGTCCGAGCATGAGTGTGCGTCCACCCGGCGCGGGTTGCCAGCGCTTCGCCAGGTGCAGCAACTGCTGATATACTACGAAGTCGATACCCATTGCCCGCCCCTCAGCCTCCGATGGTCCAGCGCGCCCAGAGACCGCCCAGCACCTCGTATTTCGCAAGAAACGCGACGATCACCACCCAGGCCAGCGACAGCGGCAGGAACACCTTCCAGCCGATCCGCATGAGTTGGTCATAGCGGTAGCGCGGCACGATGGCCTTCACCATGGCGAACAGGAAGAAGAAGAACGCCATCTTGGCCACCATCCAGACCGGGCCGTCCGGCAAGCCCGGGATCGGAGACAGCCAGCCGCCGAAGAAGAGCAGCGACATCAGCGCGCACATCAGGAAAATGGCGATATATTCGCCGGCCATGAACAGCAGGAACGGCGTCGCCGAATATTCCACCTGATAGCCCGCCACCAGCTCCGATTCCGCCTCCGGCAGGTCAAAGGGCGGGCGGTTGGTCTCGGCCAGCGCCGAGATGAAGAACAGCGCCACCATCGGCAGATGCGGCAGCCAATACCAGTTGAAAAGCCCGTAGGCCCCCCGCTGTGCCGCCACGATATCGGAGAAGTTCATCGAGCCGGTGGAGATGATGACGCCGATGATGATGAGACCAAGGCTCACCTCATAGGAGATCATCTGCGCCGCCGAACGCAGGCTGCCCAGAAACGGGTATTTCGAGTTCGAGGCCCAGCCGCCCATGATGACGCCGTAAACCTCCAGCGAGGAGACGGCGAAGACATAAAGGATCGCCACGTTGATATCGGCCAGCACCCAGCCGTCATGGAACGGAATCACCGCCCAGGCGATCATCGCCAGCACGAAGCTCAGCATCGGGGCGAGAAAGAAGACCGGCCGGTCGGCGCCCGCCGGCACCACCACTTCCTTCACCACATATTTCAGCGCGTCGGCCACCGATTGCAGCAGCCCGAAAGCCCCCACCACGTTCGGGCCGCGCCGCATCTGCACCGCCGCCCAGATCTTGCGGTCGCCATAGACAAGAAACAGGAGCGAGATCATCACGAAGGCGATGACCAGCAGGCTTTGCGCCGCGATCAACAGCGCCGTCCCCAGACCCGTTTGCAGAAAATCAGCCATTTTGCCTCTGGTCCCTCAGCCCAAGTCTCATATCGTCGGTATCCCGAGCGCCGCGCAATCGCGCACCGTCACTTCGGCGTCGATCGTTCTCAGCCCCCGGGGCAGCGCGGCGGAAATGGTATAAACCGCATCACCGCGCCATTCATTGCCATTCTGCGCCACCGTGGTACGCAGATGTCTTGCGAATCCGAAGCCCCGGATCAGCGCATATTGCGCCGCCGCGCAGCGGGCATAGGCATCCACGTCCGCGTCGCGCCGCGCATTGCGCATCGAAACGCGGAAATTCACCAGATCGCCATCCAGAAGGATCGTCTCGATCCCTTCGTATTTCGCGCCGGCAGGCACCCGCCCCGCATCGCCCGCGCAGCCCGACAGCACCGCCAGGGCGGTGGTCAGGCCAAGCGGGAGAGCGGCAGCGCGCATCGGCTTACTCCGCCGCGAGCGCGGCGTCGGTCCGCGCCTGCGCCATCGCCTGCAACTCGCCCATCAGGGCAGATGCGCGGGCAATCGGGTTGGTGAGGTAGTAATCTTTCACCGCCGCCCGGAACGGCGCATTGCCAAGCTGCACCAGCGGCAGCGTCTGCGCCGAGTTCTCCACCACCTCGTCGATACGGCCCAGATGCGGATGCGCGGCAACGATGCGCCCGCGCAGTTGCGCCAGGCTGTCCCAGGCCAGCGTCGCGCCGGCTTCGGCCGAAAGCGCGCGCAGGATCGCCCAGTTCTCCTTGGCCCCGCCCGGCGGGAAGCCGGCGCGCTGCGCCAGTTGCGGGCGGCCCTCGGTATTGACGAAAAGGCCGTTCTCCTCGGTCCAGGCGGCGCCGGGCAGGATGATGTCGGCCCGATGCGCACCACGGTCGCCATGGCTGCCCTGATAGATCACGAAGGCGCCCCCGTTTTTGTTTCGGGGCTCGATCTCCACCTCGTCGGCACCGAGATTATAGATCACCTCCGCTCCCTCGACAGCCGCCTTCAACCCGCCTTCGGTGGTGCAGCCTACATCCATCGCCCCCACCCGCGCCGCAGCGGTATGCAGCACCAGGAGCTTCGAGTTGCTGTTCTCGGCCAGACGCATGGCATGAGCCAGCACCGCCGCGCCATCGGCATCAAGGATCGCGCCCTGCCCGACGATCACCAATGTCGGCTTCGCCTTCGTCTCGTCGCTGATCGGCGTCGAGGACAGACGTTCCAGCGCCGCACGGTCAGTGCCGACATGGACGTAGTCATAGGTCAGATCGACCGGCGTGCCGACCAGCCCGATCTTCGCGCCCTTGCTCCACGCCTTGCGGATACGGGCGTTCAGCACCGGCGCCTCATTGCGCGGATCGGTACCGATCAACTGGATCATCGCGGCATTGTCGATATCCTCGACCCGCGCCGTGCCTACATAGGCACCGCGATTGCCGGCGGGCAGCTTCGAGCCATCCACGCGACATTCCACCGTGCCCCCGAGCGCCTCGACCAGCGTCTTGAGGCTGTAGGCCGCTTCCACCGGCACCAGATCGCCGACAAGGCCGGTGATCCGCTTGCCCTTCATTGCGGCAGCCGCAGCAGCCAGCGCCTCGGGCCAGGACGCGGGCCGCAGCCGTCCATTCTCGCGGATGAAGGGGGTATCAAGCCGCTGGCGGCGCAACCCGTCCCAGACGAAGCGGCCCTTGTCGCTCAGCCATTCCTCGTTCACGCCGTCATGGTTGCGCGGCAGGATGCGCATCACCTCGCGCCCTTTGGTATCGACCCGGATATTCGCGCCAAGCGCATCCATCACATCAATGCTCTCGGTCCTGGTCAGCTCCCACGGGCGGGCGGTGAAGGCATAGGGTCTCGAGGTCAGCGCGCCGACCGGGCAGAGGTCGATGATATTGCCCTGAAGGTTCGAATCCAGCGTCAGGTTGAGATAGGAGGTGATCTCGCTATCCTCGCCACGTCCGGTCTGGCCCATCTGGGTGATGCCCGCCACTTCAGTAGTAAAGCGCACGCAGCGGGTGCAGGAGATGCAGCGCGTCATCTCGGTCCTGACCAGCGGCCCGAGGTTGAGGTTCTCCGACGCGCGTTTCGGCTCGCGGTAGCGGCTGAAATCCACACCATAGGCCATCGCCTGATCCTGCAGGTCGCATTCGCCCCCCTGATCGCAGATCGGACAATCGAGCGGGTGGTTGATGAGCAGGAACTCCATCACCCCTTCCCGCGCCTTCTTCACCATGGGCGAGTTGGTCTTGACCACCGGCGGTTCGCCATTCGGGCCGGGCCGCAGGTCGCGCACCTGCATCGCGCAAGAGGCGGCGGGCTTCGGCGGGCCGCCGACCACTTCCACCAGACACATCCGGCAGTTGCCGGCGATGGAAAGCCGCTCGTGATAGCAAAAGCGCGGGATCTCGATCCCGGCGGCCTCAGCCGCCTGGATGATCGTCATGGCGCCGTCCACCTCGACCTCGATACCGTCGATGATGATTTTCTTGAGGTTGCTCATCAGCCTACTCCGCCGAAATCCCTTGGGCGCCCGCCCGCATCTGTTGCCGGGGGGTCACGCACAGCCCCCCTCGAATATCCATGCGCCCTGCGCGAACCGCCCCAGCGCCTGTGGCTGGAACCGGCCCCGCGCCTGCATACAAGCCGCCTCCGCCACCGCCTTGGCGCGCCGGCCCTGATCAAGACCGAAGGGGGTGACGCGGATGGTCTGCCCCGCCACCGCCACCGCGCCAGACCGGCCCAGAGCATGGCCCGGACGGCCCGGCCCGATCTGCGCCTGATAGCTGCCCCCCTCAAGCGCCACCGCGAAAGCCCCGGCCTGCGCGGGAACCTGCGGGGCGGGCGTGGCAACGCAGGCCGAAAGACCCACCGCCATACCCATGCCGAGGAGAGGGGTCAGGTTCATCTTATTCCGCCGCCATCGCGCCCATGCGCCCCGTGCGCTTGGCCTTGATGCGGTCCTCGATCTCTTCGCGGTAATGCCGGATCAACCCCTGGATCGGCCAGGCCGCCGCATCGCCAAGCGCGCAGATCGTGTGCCCCTCGACCTGCTTGGTCACCGAAAGCAGCATGTCGATCTCTTCGACCTCGGCCTCGCCGCGCACCAGACGGTCCATGACGCGCATCATCCAGCCGGTGCCTTCGCGGCAGGGCGTGCACTGACCGCAGCTTTCATGCTTGAAGAACTTGGCCAGCCGCCAGATCGCCTTGATGACATCGGTCGACTGGTCCATCACGATCATGCAGGCGGTGCCGAACGAGCTTTGCAGCGCGCGCATCCCGTCATAATCCATGATCGCGTCTTCGCATTTGTCCGCCGGCAGGATCGGACAGGAGGCGCCTCCCGGGATCACCGCCTTGAGGTTCTTCCAGCCGCCGCGCACACCGCCGCCGTGTTTCTCGATCAACTCGCGCATCGGGATCGACATCGTCTCCTCGATCACGCAGGGCGTGTTGACATGGCCCGACATGGCGAAGAGCTTCACGCCCGCATTGTTGGGCCTGCCGAAACCGGCGAACCATGCCGCGCCACGCCGCAGGATGGCGGGCGCCACGGCGATCGACTCCACGTTGTTCACCGTGGTCGGGCAGCCATAAAGGCCGGAACCCGCCGGGAAGGGCGGCTTCATCCGGGGCATCCCCTTCTTGCCCTCAAGACTTTCCAGGAGCGCGGTTTCCTCGCCGCAGATATAGGCCCCCGCCCCATGGTGCAGGTAAACGTCGAAGTCATATCCCGACTTGCAGGCATCGCGCCCGATCAGCCCGGCGTCGTAGGCCTCGTCGATGGCGGCCTGCAACGCTTCCTTCTCGCGGACATATTCGCCGCGGATATAGATATAGGCGGCCACCGCCCCCATCGCGAAACCGGCGACCAGCGCCCCCTCGACCAGCGTATGCGGATCGTGGCGCATGATCTCGCGGTCCTTGCAGGTCGCGGGCTCGGATTCGTCGGCATTGATCACCAGATAAGACGGACGGCCATCCGATTGCTTCGGCATGAAGGACCATTTCATGCCGGTCGGAAATCCCGCGCCACCCCGGCCGCGCAAGCCGCTGTCCTTGACGATCTGGATGATCTGGTCACGCCCCAGCGCCAGCAGATCGGCCGTCCGGTCCCAATGGCCACGCGCCATCGCACCTTTCAGGCTGCGGTCGTGCATCCCGTAGAGGTTGGTGAAGATCCGGTCCTGATCCTTCAGCATGTCCTGCCCTCAACTTTCCCGGCCAGCAGCCTTGTGCCGCCGCCAGATCTGATATGTGACGACCAGCGCCCAGACGAACGCGGCCAGTGCGGCAAGGTCGAACAGGAAGACGAAGCGGGTTTCCCAGCCCAGCCGTCCGCCCAGCCATTGCGCCCCCATCCACAGAACCATGGTCCCGGCAATGACGAAGGCCACAAGACGCGCCTCGCGCGCCGGAAGTCTCCGCTCTGGATCAGGAGCACCCATCCCCGCCTCTCAGTGCTTGTCGCTACCGGTTGCGTCGGCAGCCGGAGCAACCTCCGCCTCGGGCTTGCGCCGCCAGGGCGTCAGGATCGGCACTTCGGTGCCGTCGATACGCCGGATCGTATCGCCGATATCGACCGCGCGCTGCACCGAGGCATTATACTGGGTCCGGCCCGACTCGAACTCCTTCAGCGCGGTTAGCCCGTTCAGCGGCTCGGACGAATAGCGCCCGTTCTGTGATCCGGGCACCGGCACCTCGCCCTGCGAGAAGCGCGCGATCATGGCGCGCAGCTTGTCGGCGGTCAGGTCTTCGTAATAGTCCTTGCCGATATTGATCGCCGGCGCATTGGCGCAGGCCCCGATACATTCGACCTCTTCCCAGGAGAACCGGCCATCCGCCGAGAGTGTATGAGGCTCGGGCGCGATCAACTCCTTGCAGACCTCGATCAGTTCCTCAGCGCCGCAGATCATGCACGACGTGGTGCCGCAAATCTGGATATGCGCAACGGAACCAACGGGTTGAAGCTGGAACATAAAGTAGAATGTCGCAACTTCCAGCGCCCGGATATGGGCCATGCCCAGCATGTCGGCCACATGCTCGATCGCCGGGCGGGTCAGCCAGCCTTCCTGTTCCTGCGCGCGGAACAGGAGCGGGATCACCGCCGAGGCCTGCCGCCCCTCGGGATATTTCGAGATCTGGCCCTGCGCCCATTCCAGATTCTTCGGCGTGAAAGCAAAGGTGGCGGGTTGGTCCTTGCAAAGGCGGCGGAGCATCAGCGGTCAACCTCCCCGAACACGATGTCCATCGTGCCGATGATGGCGGCGACATCGGCAAGCTGGTGGCCCTTGGCGATGTAGTCCATGGATTGCAGGTGCAGGAACCCCGGCGCGCGCAGCTTGGCGCGGTAGGGCCTGTTGGTGCCGTCGGCCACGAGATAGACGCCGAATTCGCCCTTCGGCGCCTCGACGGCGGCATAGACCTCGCCCGCCGGCACGTGGAAGCCCTCGGTATAAAGCTTGAAGTGATGGATCAGCGCCTCCATCGAGGTCTTCATGTCGCCCCGCTTCGGCGGCGTCAGCTTGCCGCGCGCCAGCACGTCGGTCTGGCCCGCCGGTTCGCGCAGCTTCACCAGCGCCTGCTTGATGATCCGCACCGACTCACGCATCTCGGCCATGCGGCAGAGATAACGGTCATAGCAATCACCGTTCTTGCCGACCGGGATTTTGAAATCGAACTCGTCGTAGCATTCATAGGGTTGCGCGCGCCGCAGATCCCAGGCGAGGCCCGAACCACGCACCATCACGCCGGAATAACCCCATTTCTGGATGTCATCCTCGGTCACCACGGCAATCAGCGCATTGCGCTGCTTGAAGATGCGGTTCTCGGTCAGCAGATCGTCGATATCGTCAAGCTTCGCCGGGAACTGGTCAGCCCAGGCGTCGATATCGTCAAGCAGCGCCGGCGGCAGATCCTGATGCACACCGCCGGGGCGGAAATAGGCGGCATGGAGCCGCGCCCCGCAGGCGCGCTCGTAGAAGATCATCAGCTTCTCGCGCTCCTCGAACCCCCAGAGCGGCGGCGTCAGTGCCCCCACATCCATCGCCTGCGTGGTGACGTTCAGCAGGTGGTTCAGGATGCGGCCAATCTCGGAATAAAGAACCCGGATCAGTTGCGCCCGGCGCGGCACCACGGTTCTGGTCAGCTTTTCGATGGCAAGGCACCAGGCATGTTCCTGGTTCATCGGCGCCACGTAATCCAGCCGGTCGAGATAGGGCAGATTCTGCAGATAGGTGCGGCTTTCCATCAGCTTCTCGGTGCCACGATGGAGCAAGCCGACATGCGGGTCGCAGCGCTCGACGATCTCGCCGTCCAGCTCCAGAACCAGACGCAGAACGCCATGAGCCGCAGGGTGTTGCGGGCCGAAGTTGATGTTGAAGTTGCGGATTTTCTGTTCGCCGGTCAGCACATCATGGCTGTTGTCGTCATAGGTTTTCTCGTGGGTGCCGCCGTCCATCTCAACCCTCCAGCCCCGCGGCGGCGCGTCTGGCCGCCAGCCGGTTTGCGAATTTCAGCTTGTCGATCAGTGCACGCTGGTGGCGCCCCTCGCCGATCGTGTCGATCCCGTCATGGGCCGCAAGGCGGAAGTCCAGCCTGCGCCCCTCGATCCCGGTCAGCTCCGCCGTGACCGTGATCACCTGCCCCGGCAGGGTGGGCGCGAGATGACTGAAATCGACATGAATGCCAAGCGTATCCTCATCCGCCTCGTAGAAGGGACGGATCAGTTCGACGCAGGCCCATTCCATCAGCCCGGTCATATAGGCGGTGGCAAAAACCGGCGGCATGGCAAGGAACGCCCCCTCCTCGGCGAAAAGCGCGGGCACGGTGTGCCGCATCGCGACCGTGAGGCGATGTTCCGCCTTCGCCCCGACCTTCAGCCCGGCCTTCACTTCGCCGCCCCCTTCTCGTCGCCGGGCAGCACATATTGCGCGCCCTCCCAGGGCGAGAGGAAATCGAACTGCCGGTATTCCTGCACCAGCTTCACCGGCTCATAGACCACACGCTTGAGCGCCTCGTCATAGCGGACCTCGGTATAGCCGGTGGTCGGGAAATCCTTGCGCAGCGGGTGGCCCTGAAAGCCGTAATCGGTCAGCAGCCGCCGCAGGTCGGGATGACCCGAGAACAGGATGCCGAACATGTCGAACACTTCGCGCTCGAACCAGTTGGCCGAGGGGTGGACCCCGGTGATGGAGGGCACCATCTCGTCCTCGCGCACCGAGAGCTTCACCCGCAGGCGCTGGTTCTGATACATCGACAGGAAGTGATAGATCACGTCGAACCGCGCCGGACGCTGCGGATAATCGACCGCCGTGATGTCGACCAACGTCGAAAAACGGCAGGTTCCGTCGGTTTTCAGGAAATCGGTGAAGGACACCAGTTGCGCTGGCGCGATCTCGACATTCAGTTCGCCAAAGGCGATTTCCGTCGTCAGAACCGCCTGCGGGCGCTTCAGTTGCAGATGCTCGGCCAGTTGCTGCAAGGCTTCGGACATGCGCACCCCTCCTCAGCGGACCAGCGTGCCGGTGCGGCGGATCTTCCGCTGCAACTGCAAGAGGCCGTATAGCAGCGCTTCGGCGGTGGGCGGGCAGCCGGGGACGTAGATGTCCACCGGAACCACGCGGTCGCAGCCGCGCACCACGGAATAGCTGTAGTGATAATAGCCGCCGCCATTGGCGCACGACCCCATGGAGATCACGTAGCGCGGCTCTGGCATCTGGTCATAGACCTTGCGCAGCGCCGGCGCCATCTTGTTGGTCAAGGTGCCGGCGACGATCATGCAATCCGACTGGCGAGGCGAGGCGCGCGGCGCGATGCCAAACCGCTCGGCGTCGTAGCGCGGCATGGAGGTATGCATCATCTCCACCGCGCAGCAGGCAAGGCCGAAGGTCATCCAGTGCAGCGAGCCGGTGCGCGCCCAGTTGATGAT
>JAIRJX010000276.1 GCA_031260425.1 Gemmobacter sp. | reverse complement strand
CGCAACTCGCGCGCGACGGCGCCGACGGCGCGTCCGACCACCACCGGGGCGACGTTGAGGCCGCGCAGCCGCATCCATTCGGCGGTGCGGATATCGTCGGCATCCTCCCAGGGGCGCGGAAAGGTGCTGGCGGCGTCATCCCATGGCAGCGGCTGCCGCACCACGATCTCTTGTCCGAACTCGTCGAAACCCAGCACGCCCGCGAAGGCGGCATCCGAGTTCAGGGCGATGATGACATTGGCCTCGTTGCGCTCGGGCGTGCCGGAGAGGTCCTGGCACAACCGACTGAGCCATGCAGGCTTGACGATCCGCGCGTGGGGATTGCCGGTGGCATTCACACGGCGGCGCAGCTCGGCCAGCTGCTTTTCGAGGATCGACATGGAAATGCCGGTGGCGGTCTTGATCCGGGCGAGGATCTGGCGCTCGGGCAGCGGATCGAGCCCGGCCAGCGCGAGACGACCGAGCAGGCTGGACAGGGTGGCCAGTTCGGGTGGATTGGTCAGCGCCGCGGTGGCGGCGATGAGGGCATCGGCGCTGTCCTTGGACAGGAGAGCGGCTTCGGTTGTGACGGGCACGGCTGAAGCGTCTGCATAGTCGTCCGCCCGCGCGCCGCGCAGCAGATCGTCGTTGAAATCGTCGCCATGCAGCGGCAGCACGATGTGGTTCGGGATGTCGGCGCGGTTCAGCCGGTCCGACAGCGTGGCGGCCGCCTGACGTCCGGCATCGCCCGCATCGGCGTAGATGGTGACGCGCGTTACGCCCTCGGGCCATTGGAATCGGGCCAGCCCATCGGCCGACAGCGCCGCCCAGACCGGGGCGCCGAAGAGCGCCTATGCCGCCAGCGCGGTCTCGATGCCTTCGGCCACGCCGAGATGGCCGTCCTCGGGCATGGCAAACAGCCGCACGGCGGCCTCTGCGACCGAGCCCAGCATCTTCTTGCCGGCCGGGGCCTTAGCGCTGCCGTCATCCAGCAGAAAGGTGCGGTGGATGCCGGGCGCGCGGGATCCGTCCGCGATGCGCGCCAGAGCGATCAGCCCCGGCCAGCCGCGCCGGCTGTCGAAATCCGGCAGGTCGGGGTGATACAAGAGGTCCGGCGATCCCGGGTCCGACAGTCCCCGCGCGCGGAGGTAAGGCTCGCCCGGCGTGCCGGCAAGCGGGACCGCAGCGGCAAGCAGCCGGGTGATCTCGGCGGAATGGTCGGGCTTCAAGCGCGGTGCGGGCCGGGGCGCGGGATCGTCCATGCCGGCGAGCCGGGCCGCCTCGGCGAAGAGCGCACCGTCATAAAGCCCGCTGCCCTGCGCAAGCAGGTCGATCGGCCCGGCGCGCTCGCCGGTGGCATGGTCGAAGCCCCAGCCGGCATAGGGCCCGTCGAGGTGGATGATGCAGGAGCCTTCCTTGCGGGGCGCCCGGCCGGACAGGTCGGCACAGCGCAGGCTGCGGCGGTCGCGGGCAAGCCGGGCCTCGGGGAAGAGGTTCGGCAACCAGTCCGCTGCGGTCACGACCAGCCGATGCTTCACCGCCGCCAGATCGTAGCGCAGCTTCGGGGCGACGATGTCGTTGAGGTCGATCATCGCACTCCCTCAGGCCAGCAGCACGAGCCTGCGCTCGGCCCGGGTGATTGCGGTGTAGAGCCAGCGGCGGCGGTCGAGATCGCTGCGCCCGAGCCCGTCGTCCCAGACGATGACATTCTCCCATTGCGAGCCCTGTGCCTTGTGGGCGGTGATCGCCCAGCCGAAGGTCGCCTCGGTCAGCAGGCGCTTCTTCCGGTAATCTCGGTCGTGGCGCTTGCCGTCATAGGCGACGTGATCCTCGAAATGACCCTTGTAGATGCGCAACCGTCCGGGGCGGCCATCGCTGTCGAGAGGGGCGACACGGCGCCCGTCCTCGTCATGGACCACGGCCGAGAAATAGAGGCTGCCCTCGTCGACGATATCCTCGAGCGTGAGGAACATGCCGTTGATGAGCCCGAGATCGTTCTGGTTCTTCAGGCAGATGATCTTCTCGGCCGGTCCCGTGGGCAGCCAGGTCCCGCCGAGCCCCGCGGCCGCGCGCATGGCGTTGTTGATCTGCAACCGCGTGGCGTTCAGCCCGCAGATCAGCTGGCCACCGCGCAGCGCCTGTTCGGGGGTGATGTCGCCCTTGCGCAGCTTTGCCACATGGGTGTCGTAGCTGCCGAAACCGATCGGCTTGCCCATCCGCGCCATGGTGGCGAGACGGATGATCGCGCTTTCCGCCGCCTGGCGGTGGATCTCGGTCAGCATGACGTCGGGCGCATCGCGGGTGAAGGCGCCTTCGCCCTTGATCGGCGGCAGCTGCCCGGGATCGCCGAGAACGAGGATCGGCTTGCCGAAGCTCATCAGGTCGCGCGCCATTTCCTCGCCGACCATCGACACCTCGTCGAGCACGATCAGCTTGGCATCCGCCGCATCGCTCTGCGGATTCAGCGCGAAACGCGGCTGCTTCATCGCCGAGAGCGCCTGGCGCATTGCCTCGATGGCGGCCTTGGCTGTGGTATGCTCGAAGCCCGTCAGACGCCGGGCGGCAGTCTCGGCCTCTTGCACCTTCTGCGCCGCCGCCTCGATCTCCGCCTCGGTCGCCTCGATCACCGAATAGATCAGGCTGTGGATGGTGCGCGCGGGCGTGCCCTTGCGGGTAAGCACCAGCGCGGCCTTGCCGGTGAAGGTCGCGGTAACCACGCCCGGCATGCAGCGCCCATCCTTGGCGCCGCGATGGGGTGAGAGGCCGAGCTCGTCGAGGGCGAATTTCAGCACGGTGGACTTGCCGCTGCCGGCATAGCCGAAGAGGCGGAACACCTGCTGCTCATGGCTGCGGGTCTCGAACCAGTCGCGGATTGCGGCAATGGCGGCGGCCTGCGCCGCCGAGGCGGTGAAATCACTCACGGTCGACCCTCCCAGCACCGGGACGCCCATGGACAAGGCGCGTGCCATTTGCCGGCCGCCATGCCGCCCCGGCAGAGCATCGCGGTGGGTTCGGTGGCGGCGCGCGGCAACCATTCGCCGGCCTCGGATGCCTGCACGACCGTGACGGCGCGATCCGACATCTCCTGCGCGAGGCGCGCATCGAAGGGCACGAGTTCGCTGTGCAACTCCATCGTGTCGCGGTTCAGGGCCGTGAAGAGCGCCGGGTTCGGCAAATCCATATAGGCTTGGTAGAGAGCGATCTGCGCGGCATAGACCGGCCGGGCGAGGCTGACGCCGCGCTTGACGACATCCTTCCAGCTCGAGGCGCCGAGCGCCTTGTTCTCCCAGAGCACCGGGTAATCCATGGCGACGGGGCCGGAGACGAGGCAGCCGTCGATGTGGCTCTTGAACCGACCCGCCATCGCCTCGAACCCGAACTGGCGGCCATCCAGGCGCTCGGTGCGCAGGTCGAAGCCGGCGATGCGGAACCAGCCCGCGACAATATCTTCCGTCCGGTGCCCCGCCTCGAATATCCGCAGGGTCTTCGGGGCAAATTCCTGGCCCTCGTCCCTGGGCAGGCCACCGAAGTCGTACTGGATCTGGCGCAGGCAGTCGCGGCCGAGGCCGGAGGAGCTGACATAGGTCCGGGGCCGTTCGCTGCGATTGCGCGCCACCAGGGCGGTGTCGATGGCGGACGAGACGGCGGCGGCGATCGGCGGACGCGGCGCAGCCTGGCCGTAGTTGAAGCCGGAGCCGTGGTTCAGGTCGATCATTGGTCGCGCTCCCAGAACCCGCCAGCCTGCGCGATGCAGGTCAGCTTGTGATGCTGGGCCTCGGTCAGCCGCGCGCGCGCCGAATTTCTCGAGCTTCTGGCGCAGGCTCTCGCAGAACTCGACCTCGAAATCGGTGATGGCGTTCGCCGTCGCGGCGGCAAGAAGTCCGGTCCAGGGGGCGGTCTCGTCGTTCAGATCGATCATGGCGGCCTCCTCAAAACGGAATCGGATCGTCATGGGCGGTGCCGGTCCACTCCTTGCGCGCGCCCTGCGCCAGCATGCTGTCCACGTAGCCGGTCACGGCCGCCTCGATCAGCCAGTCGATGTCGGCGGCGGTGCGGTTGAAGAAGGGCGCCATCAGGCCGAGGTCGGTCAGCGCTTCGGCAAAGAGCCGCCGAGCGTCGCGGATCGCTTGTGCCTCGCGGGCGGTCTTGTCGATCATGCCATTCATCCCTTGGGCACTTGCGCTACCCCCGTCCAGCCAGCGGAGCGAGCAGAAGCGGTGATGGGGATAGCGGTCGTGCTGGAGCCGGTGGACGTAACCAAAGCCGCGGGCCTCCCGCGCGCAGACGGCGCAGATCGTCACGCGAGCAAGAGTGTCGCGATCGGGTCGTCCTGCGACCAGTCCTGCCGATGAAGCCGTTCCGACTGCATCACGATCCAGCGCGAGATGGCGTTCACCGCCATGGCTTCGAGGTCGCCGAGGGTAAGGCTTGCGATGGGGTGGTGCAGTCTTCCTCGGGCCTCGAGCCATGTTCCGATCTCCAGCGCGGCGGCGCGCGTCACATGCGCCTGCCATTCGTCGGAGGTCATGGGCCGGTTGCCCGGTCCAGCCCCTCCGGGCTCGGCGGTGGTGGATCGCGCCGACCCACCCGACCGCCGTTTCGCCCGCGTCTCAGCCATTGAGCTAGGCGGGCATGGCGGGGGTGCCAGGCGCGGCGGGTGCGGGGGACTGCGGCGCGGGCGGGGCGTTCTGCGTCCCCCATGCGGGCGCCGGTGCCGCCGCAGGCTGCGGTGTCGCGCCCCAATTCGGTGCTGCAGGCGACGGTTGTGCCGCCCCCCAGGCCGGTGCCGGGGCCTGCCAGCCCGGCGCCGCGACGCTCGCGGCCTTGCGCGGTGGAGCGTTGACCGGATCTGGCGGGACGGTCTCGCCGCGCATGATGGCGGCATGCTGCGGCTCGTCGGGCAGAACGACGTTGGCGATGCGGTTCTGGTCGCGGTACTGCGAGCTGGACGCAGGCTCCACCATGATGCGGGCGGCGAAGACGATGCCCTCGAGATGCCGCAGACCGGGCAGAACCCGCTTGGCCTTGGCGGCGGGGCTTTCGTCCCTGGGATCAAGGCCAAGGGCGCTGTCCACGATGGCGCGAAAGGTGGATTTCGAGATCTTCCAGCCGATGGACTGGCCTTTCTCGTCCAGCTTTCCGCCCGCCACGGTGAAGCTCTGCCAGAACTTGCGGCGGGCAAGCCAAGCGAGCAGATCGTCCTTCGCAGCCCCATACCCTTCCGGCAGAGCGGCAGACATGCGCGGCGGCGGCGGTTCACTCCTGAGGCGCCTGGCGACGGTCGTGAGTTCGTTCCGGAAGATGGTGTCGCCCTTCGCACCTTGGACCGCGGCCAGAAGCCTTGCAGCGTCCAGCACGGTGTCGTGCCAGGCGCGGACTCCGTCGTTTCCACGGCTGAGGCCGCTTCGCAGCGGAGGAAGCCCGCCGATCACGTCCGCCACTGTGCGCGGGACACCGGAGACATCAATGCTTGCGCTGGAGGCTCCTGCTGCAAGGTCTGATCGGATTCCCACGATGATCACCCGATGTCGCCGCTGGGGCACACCGAAATCTTCCGCTCGCACGACGAAATCCTTCGGCTGAGCTGCCTCCTGCAGGCTGGCTTTGCCATCCTCGACGCGGATGGCTCTCAGTTCATAGACATGTGCGCCGTCGGTGCCGAGCGACGACAGATCCTCCATCAGCAACTCGAAGACCAGTCGGCTCTCGATCGTTGACGAGAGCATTCCCTTGACGTTCTCCATCACGAACGCAGCAGGCCGAAGACGCTTCAGAACCCCGATGTACTCGCGGAAGAGGTAGTGCCGCCCATCCTTTTCCGGTACATAGTCGCGCTTGCCCTTCGCACGGGCACGTCCGACGAGCGAATAGGCTTGGCACGGCGGCCCGCCGATCAGGATCGTGTCATCGAAGCTGCGCCGCAGCCCTGCTGTAGCAGCCTCGATGGCTTCGGCTGCGGAATCAGTGCCCAGTTCGAGGCAGCATGCCTCCTCGACCGCCATCCGCCAGGCCCCCGCATCCACCTCTGCCCACTCCGGTTCGCCGCGCAGGCCCGCATGAAAGTCGATGAACTGCTTGGGAAGCTCATTGTGGCGGGCACGATATTCGCGAAGGAATGCGCGCAGTGTCAGGGTCCGGTGTTCTGACGCCTCCTTCTCGACGGAAATGCCGATCCGGAACGGCGAATGTCCCTCATCGACGAAAGAGGAAAACCCCTCGCCCAGCCCGCCCGGACCGGCAAAAAGATCAACTATGCCGAAAGTGGCAGGCAAATCAGGCTCCTGACGGATTGCATCTTCGAGGTGTATACCAGGTTCAGGATTGAAGGCCAGGAGGACCGTGACGGATATCGTCGACAAGCAGACCCGATCCCGGATGATGTCAGGGATCCGAGGCAAGAACACGGGGCCCGAACTGGCGCTCCGCCGGGAAATGCATGCCCGGGGCTTCCGCTATCGATTGCATGCGAAGGACGTTCCGGGCCGGCCGGATCTCGTGCTCCCGAAGTACAGGGCGGTCGTCTTCGTGCATGGCTGCTTCTGGCACCGTCATGCGGAGTGCCGCTTCACCACGACTCCGTCCACGCGGGCAGAGTTCTGGGGCGACAAGTTCGCGAGGAACATCTCTCGGGATCAGCGCGTTCATGATACGCTGACGAATGCTGGCTGGCGCTTGGCAACGGTATGGGAATGCGCGCTGCGGAAGTCGTATCACGTCGAGCGAGCCGTTGACCTGATCGCGGCATGGCTCGTCAGCGGCGATGTCGAGTTCGAGATTGGAGAGACCGATGTGCGTGACGCCGGACCAGACGACGGGCAGTCCGCTCAGCAAGGTAGACAATCCGACGCTTGTCGCAAGTGACTCCCAGCGCGACCCCGGTCCAACCTCCACCGAGATCCTGAGATAATCTTTGATATTCAGTGTATTGATAGCTGTTCACCAAATCCGCGCAGGCAACAGGTCCGGAGAATATCAGCCCCGAGAGAACGCTTCCGGGCCTCTTGGCGCAGGAGTCGGTGAACAGCCCCACCGGCATAACCCTCGAAAACAACGTGAAAATCCGGCCACAGCCGGAGGGGGAGAACGCTTTTACAAGGGCAAGTGGCGGGCCGTGACCGATAGCGATGAGCACTATGTTTTCGCCATAGCCCTATGATGACCACTCTCCTACGCCACCTTCTGCCAGAAGGCACTTCTGGCATAGCATAATCGCCGCCCTGCATGACGCGCCCGCCCACAGGAAAGGCCGGCTCGACCCCATTGCGTCCCTTGACATTTCTGGTCTATTAAGCATTGGTGCGTTACTGTATAATGCGTTAACGTCCGGTCGGGCCGAGGCGATCGTCGTCCCGATGCTCACTTCTGTGCGAATCGGCCAAGGGGCGGGTGATTTGCGTGGATCAGGGCGTAGTATCGAAGGCAAAAGTTCTATCGAACTTCGTTTGGCAGATTGCCGAAACCCTTC
>JAIRJX010000249.1 GCA_031260425.1 Gemmobacter sp. | reverse complement strand
GCTGCTGGCTCTCGCCGCTCTGGGGCTGCGCCGTCTGGCGCGGCGAGGCGCGCGGGCTCTGCGGGGCTGGGTGACGTTGCGCGGCGCACTGGCCGCCATAGCGGCGGAGCGGGGTGAGGTGGTGCCGGTGGTGCTGTCGCTGGGGCTGGGGCTCTCGGTGCTGGCGGCGGTGGGTCAGATCGACGCCAATCTGCGCGCAGCCATCGCCCGCGACCTGCCGATCCATGCGCCGGCCTATTTCTTCGTCGACATCCAGCCCGACCAGATCGCCCCCTTCCTCGACCGGGTGCGCAGCGATACCGCCATCACCCGGGTGGAAAGCGCGCCCATGCTGCGTGGCGTGCTGACCGCGATCAATGGCCGCCCGGCGGCAGAGGTTGCGGGCGACCACTGGGTGGTGCGCGGTGATCGCGGCCTTTCCTATGCCGACGCGATGCCTGCGGGCACAAGGGTGACGGCAGGCGCCTGGTGGCCCGAGGGCTATGCAGGTGATCCGCAGGTCAGTTTTTCAGCGAAAGAGGCGGCGGAGATCGGCCTCAGGCTTGGCGACAACATCACGCTCAATGTGCTTGGGCGTGACATCACCGCCACTGTCACCTCGTTTCGCGAGGTGGATTTCGCCACCGGCGGCATGGGCTTTGTCATGGTGATGAACGCTGCCGCCCTGCAAGGCGCGCCGCACAGCCATATCGCCACGATCTACGCTCCGCCCGAGGATGAGGCGCGTATCCTGCGCGATCTGGCGGGAAGTTGGCCCAACATCACCGCGATCCGGGTTCGCGACGCCATCGACCGGGTGAGCGAGGCGCTGGACGCCATCGCCGTCGCGACCGCCTGGGCCGCGGCGGCAGTGCTGGCGACCGGCCTCGTCGTGTTGATCGGCACCGCCGCGGCGGGCGAGCGGGCGCGGATCTACGAAGCGGCGGTGCTGCGGGTGCTTGGCGCCACGCGGGGGCGAATTCTCGCCGGACTTGCCTTGCGCGCGGTGCTGATGGGGGCAGCGGCGGGGCTGGTTGCCGTTGTCGCGGGCGGTATCGCGGGTTGGGCGGTCATGGTGCTGGTGATGGAGACGTCCTACAGGTTCGAGCCGGTCTCCGCGCTGGCCATCGTTGCGGGCGGTGTGGCGGCTACGCTGCTTGCCGGCCTCGTCTTCGCCTGGCGGCCGCTGGCGGCGCGTCCGGCGGCGGTGCTGCGCGCGGCGGAATGAGGTGGTTCAGTTGGTGACCAGCCAATAGCTGTGGGTCTCCGGTCCGGCATTGCCGATCGTCACCGCGACGAACCCGCTCTCGGAGAGCGTCACCCGGCAGGCGGCCGGTGCTTCCGGCGCAAGACAGAGCAGGCCGGTCTCGCCCGTTCCACCTTCTCTCTTGCCGACTTCGCCTTTGACCGAGAGCGACAGCGCGCCCCCGCCATCGCCGACAAGGCCGATCTCCAGCGCTGCGCCGCCATCGACCGGCAGGCGGTATTCATGGCTCTGCCCGGGCTCCAGCACGGCATCCGACTGCCGCAGCACGGCCTTCGGCAAGGCTTCAGCCCCGGCAAGCGAGGATTGCAGCAGCCAGGACAGCGACTCATCCGCCTCCACCGCGTGCCGCGCCGTCTCGATCATGGCATCGAGTTCCATCGGGCCGGGCCTTGCGTCGGGCGCGGTGTCGGTGCCGGGCGGCGCTGTGCCGGCAAGCTCGGGCTGCCGCCCCACCCGCTGCACCTCCAGCCCCGCCACCAGCCGGGCGGCGGCGATCTGTGACAGCCCGTCCCGTGTCGCCATGCCCATCGCCATCAGCCGGTGCGCGCCGATCAGCCGATCCACTGCGCCGGGCGGCGGAAGGTCGTCGGCCCGGGCGGATATGGTCAAGGCGGGCAGGGCGAGCGACAGGCAGAGGAAAGCAACAAGGCGCATGATATTCCCGTTCGGATCCCCCGCAGAGTGGCAGCAAGTGCCGCTCCCGGCAAGAGACAGGCGGGGGATCGGCATTCACGATCCCCCTTCAAGTGATCTGGCCACGCGCGTTCAAGGATTGCCCGGTCGCGCTTCCGTCCAGGCGGCCGGTGTGAGCTGCCCCTTCCCCGGGCAGCCGCCCCGGGGCCCCGGGGGTGGGCGCTTGGGGGACGCGGGCGCGGGATTACGAGTTGGGCGTGTTTGCACCATAACGCGCAGACCCCAATCGTAGGTTCGCCCCCTGCCGCCGGGCGCTGCCCTTTGTCGTGCGAAATGGCAAGATGCGGAGGCGGTGCTTGTGGCAGAGGCCCGCATGAGGCCGGGGATGAATGCAGGTCCGCCCTAAGTGATCCGCCGGAAGGTCGGACGCTCGCCGGAATTGTCGAAGAACGGGATGCCGGGCTGGCTTCCGCCGCTCAGCAGCATGGCGACCTCGGACAACACGACCTCGGTGATGAAGGGCAGATCGAGCCGGCGGACCTCGGGCAGCGCGATCCAGTGCAGGTGTGAAAGCTCGTCGCAGGCGGCCGAGAAATCCTCGGCGTCGCCGGCGATAGCGGTTGCATCGGCAAGGAAGAAGCGTGCGTCGAAGCGGCGCGGCCGGCCGGGCGGCGTGATGGCGCGGAAGATGAAGCGCAGCGCCCCGGCGGTCGGGCGCAGGCCCCGGGCGGCGAAGCCGGCCCAGCTTTCGGGCGCCCCGTCCCAGCTTCCGGGGCGGCCAAGGGCGAGCCCGGTTTCCTCGAACAACTCGCGGATCGCGGCGGCGGCCAGCGCATCGGCGGTAACCCCGGTGCCGGAAAGGCGGGCCTCGCATCCTGTGGCCAGCGGCTCGGCCAACGGGACGGCGGCGTCGGCATGGTCTACCGCGCCGCCCGGGAAGACGTATTTCGACGGCATGAACACCGCGCCCGCGCCGCGCTGGCCCATCAGGATCTCCGGCCCCGCCGGGCCTGAGCGGGTCAGCACCACGGTGGCGGCGGGGCGGATCGGTGGGGCCTCGCTCATCGGTTGCCCTCTGCGCCGAAGCCATGCATCCGGCGCGACCATTGCAGGGCGACGAAGGCCCCCTTCACCCTCGGCAGCAGCCAGAGCGACATCGTGATCGCGATCACCGAGAAGATCGTCGCCAGCACCAGCGGATCGGGCCGCCAGCGGATGAAGGCCCAGAGCAGCGCGGGGCCTACGACATGGCCGACCAGAAGGATGGTGACATAGGCCGGGCCGTCATCGGCGCGCTGGTGATGCAGATCCTCACCGCAAACCGGGCAGCTTTCGCGCACCTTCAGATAGCCACGCAGCAGCGGACCTGATCCGCAATTCGGGCAGCGCCGGCGCCAGCCGCGCAGCAGGGCAGGGCGCAGGGGGCGGTCTTCTTCGGGCTGGGCGTCGCGGCTCATGGCGTATCTCTCGGGTATTGAGTGCGGACGCAACATAGGCGGGAAGGTGCGGTTCGGCAAAGGGGGAACGAAAACATGCGCGCGAAAGTCGCAGTTTCCGGACGCGGCGGTCACGCTGCGGTGATCGCGGCTCTGGGGCGACGGAACCGTGCGTGTCGGGCGTTTGGAGGACATGACGGCGCCGGGCAGAGGCGGACCGTCGGGATCTGAGGAGACTGCATGATGCACAAACGTACCCTGGTATATTCGCTTTCTCTCACGGCGCTGGTCGCCGGATCATTGGGAACGGCCGCGTTGGCGGACCGGATGCGCGAAGGCTACGGTTGGGGAATGGGCGGCTTCGACTTCGCTGCCGCTGATACCGATGGCGATGGTCGGCTGACCCCGGACGAGATGAAGGCCATTCGCGCCGCCCGCATTGCCGATCTGGACGCCGACAAGGATGGCCGGATCAGCGCGGAGGAGATGATAGCCCGCGACATGAGGGGGGCCGAAACCCGGATTCGCGCCCGCGTGGCGGCGATGATGGAGCGCATGGATGCCGATGGTGACGGCACGCTGACCGCTGCCGAGGTGCTGTCGATGCCGATGCCGGGCGAGCAAATGCTCGGCTGGCTCGACAAAGACAATGACGGTGCGGTGAGCAAGGCAGAGTTCGACGCCGCCCGGGAGCGGATGCATGACGGGATGAGCCGGGGGCAGAGAGGGCAGCGCGGCCATATGATGCACGGTGAAGCGCCGCCCATGATGGGTGAGGGCGCCAACTGAGGTCTCGGTGTCCCCGCCGCTCCCTTGTCGGGGGCGGTGGCGGGCGCTAGGTCAGGGTCAGGATGCCGATGCCGCTTGATGAT
>JAIRJX010000247.1 GCA_031260425.1 Gemmobacter sp. | reverse complement strand
GGCTTCATTGCGTCGGCCTCCCCCGCCGTCGCCATACCGGCGGCAAGGTCCATCGCGGCACCTCCGGCCTGCTGAAACAGCGGGTCGTCATGGAAGACCTGCTCCAGCAGCAGCCGGCTCTGCGCCGAGAGAGTGAGCTTCAGCTCCGGCGTCCAGCTCCGCACCTCCGCCGCGCCGGCCAGAAGCGGTTGCGCCTCGCGACCCACGGCATAGGCGGTCTCCGAGCGCAGGCCCGGCACGGCCTGCAACATCCGGTTCAGCCAACCGTCCCGCACCTCCGGCTGCGGCACGTCACGGCCGGTTCCGGCCTCGAGGATATCCTGCCCGTCGAAATGACTGCGCTTGTCGCGATAGGGGGTAGAGGTGGCATGGACGACGGCAAGCTCGCCCTTCTGCCAGAGCGGCATCAGCCCGCCAAGGGCCGCGTGCAGCGAGAAATAGCCGTCCAGCGGGGTCGCGCCGGTGTCCCGCCCGAGCGTCGGACGATAGCGGGCGAAAAGCGGGTCCGCCAGTGGCTGCACCGCGTCCAGCCCGTCCATCGCGCCGCGCAGGATGACGACGACCAGCCGGTTCTCGCCCAGGACCGGCGCGCCGGAGGCGAAGGTCACCGTGGTCAGCCAGGGATGCGCCGCAGCCGAACAGCCGAGAAGCCCGGCTGCCCCGGCGCGGAGGAAGAGCCTGCGGGTGATCTCGACCATCTGCCTCTCCTCTCAACGTCTGTTGAATTCGGGCGCGGAGAGGATGAGCCCCACCGCTTCGCGCCGGGTCTCAGACCGTCCGGCCACCGCCAGCAATACTTCGGAACCGAGCGATCCGAGGCATCGCCCCGCCATCTCGTGCGGGTCGGACAACGGGTGCAGCAAAAGCGCCGGTGTCTCCATCGACCAGGCGATGCGGGCGCCAAGGCCTTGCGGCGTGATCCAGGCGCCGATTTCCTCGGGCCAGCCATCCGGGCCGGAAGGCGCCGCCCAGGCCTGGCCCATCCCGCGCAGCGGCTCGATCCTCCGGCGGCGGAACGGCTTGGGGCCAAGCGCCATCCCCGCCGCCCCGCCGAGACCCAGCGCCCTGAGGCTCGCGATGACGAACTCGATCGGCTGACGCGCCTTGGCCATCGGCCCCGCAAAAGCCGCAGGGTCGCGCAACATCACCTCATAGACCGGCAGAAGCGCTGTGTCGGCGGCCAAATAGGCCGCCGCCATCCGCTCGACCAGCGCCGGATCAGGGCTGTCGGACAGGAAATGCACAACCAGCTTGCGGCTCAGATGCCGCGCGGTCTCGGGTCGCCGTGCGAGATCGGCAAGCACCGCCGTCACCGGCGCCAGCCCCTCGCCGGAATAGCTGCGGCCCAGCACGGTCTCCGCGCCCGGCTCGGCCCGGTGGTCCTCGAACACCATGCCTTTGCCCGGCTCGTGGGTGACGCCGGTAAGCAGTTCCGCCAGTTGCCGCACATCCTCCTGCGCATAGGCGGCGCCGACGCCGAGCGTATGCAACTCGATCGCCTCACGCGCCAGATTCTCGTTGAGACCCGCCCCACGGTTGCGCCCCGCCGGCGAATTCGGCCCGATCGAAGCGTTCTGGTCGAGGTATAGCAGCATGGCGGGATGCAGGAGTGCCGCGCGCAGCATGTCGGCAAAGCGGCCCGCCAGATGGGGGCGGACGGAATGCTCATGCAATCCGCCGACCAGTTCCAGATCGTGGCGAAATCGGACGCCCGTCGTGAAGTGGTCCGACCAGAACCAGGCCAGCCGTTCCCGCAGCCCGTCGGGCGTGTCGAGGCTGCGGGCGATCAGACGGCGCGCGAAACCCTCGCTCTGCCGCATGACGGCCGCCAGCGCATCCCGATATTCGGGGCGTCGGTCGGGGTCCTTGCGCAGGGCCCGCCTCAGCAGCGCGGCCTCACCCTGCCGGTCCAGTATGTCCTGGGGGCCGGGCGCGGGCCAGAGTGCCGCGGCGCGGTCGGGGCCCGCCAGCCTCTCCAGCATCGCCACGGCGGTGACCGGGGCGCCCTCGGGCAGCGGCAGGCCATGGCCATAGCGGAAAGCGGCGATATCGGCAGGATCGGGCATCAGTCACCTCTGCACGGCAGCACGACAAAGGATAGGCGGGCCGGCATCGACCGGCAAGGCGGCGGCGGTCACACCTCGGTGCAGGCAGGGCGAGCGGCCGAAATCCGCTCAGCCCGCCGGCGCGCGCGACGGGACCTGCAGGACAATACCGGACATCCGGCAGGGAAGCGGCATGATCCGTCAATGCCTTCTTTACTTTTGTTCCTATATTGTTCAGGTTGATTGCCTGACACCGGATGCGCGACATGTTGGATATGGGATCGAATGCGGCACAAGACCTTCGGCAGTTTCTGGCGGGTGACCGCTTCGGCTGCGTCATGGCCGATCCGCCCTGGCGGTTCGAGAACCGCACCGGAAAAGTAGCGCCCGAGCACAAACGGCTGTCGCGCTATCCCACGATGACGCTGGACGACATCTGCGGCCTGCCGGTGGCCGAACATCTGGCGGATCGGGCGCATTGCTATCTCTGGGTGCCGAACGCGCTTTTACCCGACGGGCTGCGGGTGCTGTCGGCTTGGGGGTTCGACTACAAGTCGAACCTGATCTGGCACAAGGAGCGCAAGGACGGCGGATCGGACGGGCGGGGGGTCGGCTTCTATTTCCGCAACGTGACCGAGGTGATCCTGTTCGGCACGCGCGGCAAGAGCGCCCGCACCCTGGCGCCGGGGCGGCGGCAGGTGAATTTCCTCTCCACCCGTAAACGCGAGCATTCCCGCAAGCCCGACGAGCAATACGGGATCATCGAGACCTGTTCCTGGGGGCCCTATCTCGAACTCTTCGGGCGCGGGGTGCGCGAGGGCTGGACGGTCTGGGGCAATCAGGCCGATGCCGATTACAAACCCTCGTGGAAGACCTATTCTTACAATTCGGCGGCCGAATAGGCTCAGCCCGCCAAGATCGCCGCCGGCAGGCCGATCAGCAGAAGCGGGCAGGGATTGCCGACGCCGCGCGCCACGCGATCCTCAAGCTTGGCCCAATGTGTCGTCGCGGGGCCGAACTTGTCGGCGGTGAACTTGCGGCTGAAGGCGTCGGCGAAATCGGCCCCGCGTGCCACCTGCCCCGCCACGGTGCGGCGCTGCGCCACCGTTCGGGCGGCAAGGCCCAGCCTTTCCAGATCCGCCTCGCCCGCCAGCCCCTGCGCGTGCAGCCAGCCGAGGATGCGCCCCGGCAGCGCCTCCTGCATCGAGCGGCCGCGGGTCACGATGATGCCAAGGCTGATCGCCGACAGCGCGTGCAGGCGCTGGAAATTCTCCAGATCGCGGTCGAAGAACGGATCCTTGTTGTTCCACTCGATCTCCAGCGCCAGCGCACCTGCGTCGGTAAAGCGGACATGATCGACCTCGTGGCTCACCCCCTCGCGCGGGGTGCCGTCCACGATGGTCTGCACATTGAACCTGTGCTTGCGCCAGCCGGCTTCGGCCAGCGCATGGCGCAACCGCCGGGTCTGGCCGCTTTCACCGCCGCCGCCGCCCATCACCTCTGCCATTTCGATGCGGAAGGCGATCAGCGCCGCCACGATTTCCGCCGTGGCCTGCGGAAAATCATGGCTCAAAATCGCCTCTGCATGGTTTCGCGCCAGAACGTCGAAGCCGGCGGCGCGCAGGGTGGCGAGCATCAGGCGTCCTTCGGTACCACACGCAGCCGCAATTCGCGCAACTGTTCGTTGCTTGGCTCCGACGGCGCATTCATCAGCAGATCCTCGGCACGCTGGTTCATCGGGAACATGATGACCTCGCGGATGTTCTGCTCGTCGGCCAGCAGCATCACCGCACGGTCGATGCCCATGGCACAACCGCCATGCGGGGGGGCGCCGTATTTGAATGCCTTGACCATGCCGCCGAAGCGCTTGTCGACCTCGGAATTCGGATAGCCGGCCAGTTCGAAGGCGCGATACATGATCTCGGGCTTGTGGTTGCGGATACCGCCCGAAATCAGTTCATAACCATTGCAGGCAAGGTCATATTGCCAGGCATGGACCGCAAGCGGATCGCCGTTCAGCGCCTCGAGCCCGCCTTGCGGCATCGAGAACGGGTTGTGGCTGAAATCGATCCTGCCCTCGTCGGTTTTCTCATACATCGGGAAATCGACGATCCAGGCGAAGCGGAAGGTGTCGGTCTCGCTCAGGCTCAGTTCGCGGCCGATCTCGTTGCGGGCGCGGCCAGCGAAGCTTTAGAACTGTTCGGGCTTGCCACCCAGGAAGAAGGCCGCATCGCCAAGGCCAAGGCCGAGTTGCAGGCGGATCGCCTCGGTGCGTTCGAGGCCGATATTCTTGGCCAGCGGCCCGGCGGCTTCCATGCCGCCGCCGCCCTCGGCCTCACGCCAGAAGATATAGCCCATGCCCGGCCGACCCTCTTTCTGCGCATAGGCGTTCATCCGGTC
>JAIRJX010000191.1 GCA_031260425.1 Gemmobacter sp. | reverse complement strand
CATCCGCCTCCGTCCGGCCGCCCAGGCCGCCTTGCTCACCGGGGGCGGACTGCTTCTGGCCTGGTGCTTCATCGCCACCTCCATCCTGCTTATCGACGGCATCTCGGCCGGATCCGAGGATGATCAGGCGGCGCGCCGGCAGGCGCTGTTCGAAGAGCGGCTGTCCGCGCTTTCCAACGACCGCGACGCCCGCGCCGAAGAGGCGCTGCATGCGCAGGAACGCTTCAACCTGGCGCTGGCCGAGGTCAGCCAGATGCAGGAACGCCTGCTCGCCTCCGAAGATCGCCGCAAGGAACTGGAAACCGGTATCGACGTGATCCAGAACACCCTTCGCCGCACCATCGGCGAACGTGACGAGGCCCGCGCCATGGTCCATCGCGCCACCGCAGCGCTGGCCGAGAGCGGAGCCGGAACCTCGACCGAGGCCGGCCGCAGCCGCGATGCCCTCGCCACGCTGGAGATGATCTCCGGCGCGCTTGGCGCCACCGCGCGGGAACGCGACGAGATGGTGAAGCTTGCCGATACCGCGCGCGACGAGACCCAGGCCATTGCCCGCGCCAAGGAGGAGCTCGAACTCCGCAACGACGCGATCCTTTCCCGGCTGGAAGAGGCGGTCTCCGTCTCCATGGAGCCGCTGGACCGGATGTTCCGCTCCGTCGGTCTCTCGCCCGACGACATGCTGAACCAGATCCGGCGCAGCTATTCCGGCCAGGGCGGCCCGCTCACCCCCATCGTCTCGACCATGGGCACAGAACTTGCGCCTGACGAGCTGCGCGCAAACGCGGTATTGCAGGGGTTGGACCGGATGAACGTCTACCAGCTCGCAGCCACCAAGGCGCCCTTCGCCAATCCTATCCCCTCGGGCCGATATCGCTTCACCTCCGGCTTCGGCGTGCGCTCCGACCCGTTCGGCGCCGGTGCCCGCCGGCACGAGGGGCTGGATTTCGCCGGCAGCTACGGCACGCCGATCAAGGCCACCGCCGACGGGGTGGTGGTGAAGGCCGGCTGGAGCAACGGTTATGGCCGCATGGTGCAGATCCGCCATAGCTTCGGGCTGGAAACCATCTATGGGCACCTGTCGCAAATCCGCGTCAGCGTCGGCCAAAAGGTGTCGCGTAACGACGTGATCGGTGATATGGGCAATTCAGGCCGGTCCACCGGCACTCATCTCCACTACGAGGTTCATGTCGGCGGCCGTCCGGTCAATCCGATGACCTTCATCAAGGCAGCGAGCGATGTTTTCTAAATCCAGAATCAACGAACCCGGTCCGAAGCAGGTGGAGGGCGACAAGACGAAAACCCCGGATATGCCGGTCTCGAAGCCGGCGATGGATTTCTCGGCCTCCGGCCTCAAGGCCAAGCCCAATGCCTCGGTGCTTTCCTCCGACCTGACGGTGGTAGGCAATCTGAAGACCACCGGCGATATCCAGGTCGAGGGTACGGTAGAGGGCGATATCCGCGCCCATCTGCTGACCGTGGGCGAGACCGCGACCATCCGGGGCGAGATCGTGGCCGACGACATCGTGGTCAATGGCCGGGTGATCGGCCGGGTGCGCGGGCTGAAGGTGCGGCTGACCTCTACCGCCCGGGTCGAGGGCGACATCATCCACAAGACCATCGCCATTGAATCCGGTGCGCATTTCGAAGGCTCGGTGCAGCGCCAGGACGACCCCCTGAACGGCGTGAAGGCAATCGCCGGCCCGAAAGCCGAATAGGCTCTCGCGCGCCTGCCCCCTTGAGCATGGACCGACCGTGCACCTTGCATCGGGGCGGGGAGGCTTCGGGTCTCGGATGAACCCCGAGCAAAGGCCGCCGCCGCCGGGCGGGTTATGATGCCCCCTTCCTGCATTTTCTGTCTGAAAATATCCCGGGGAAGCAAAGCCGGGGGCAAAGCCCCTCCTTTGAATGCCATCCGGCGGGTGACGACGACGGGGCCGGATGGGCCCCTCTTCCCGCTTACGACAAGGCCCGCCGATAGAGATGCCAGGAGGCATGTCCGAACAGCGGCAGCACCAGGAACAGCCCAAGAAACCCCGGCGCCATCCCGGCAAACAGCGCCGCCGCTATCACCGCCCCCCAGAACAGCATCACCGCCGGGTTGGCCTGCACCAGTGCCAGGCTGATCAGCATCGCGGTCACGAAATCCACTTCGCGGTCCAGCAGAAGCGGCAGGCTTACCACCGTCAACGAGAACAGCAGCGTGGCAAAGACCGCACCAATGACAGTGCCCACCGCCAGCATCAGCAAACCGCTCGGCGACGCGAATACCTCCAGCGACGAGGTCACATTGGTCAGCGACATGGTGCCGAGGAACAGCGCGAAGATCATATGGGCGAGGAAATTCCAGAACAGGAAGAAGATCACGATCACCGCCGCCATCGAGGGGATCTGCCGGTCCTTCTGACGAAAGATCACCCCGGCCACCGACCGCCAGCCCAAGGGCTCGCCCGCCTCCAACCGCCGCGAGATCTCGTAGAAACCACAGGCAATGAACGGGCCGAGGATCGGGAAACCGGCGCTTGCGGGCAGCGTCCACCAGATCTGCCCCCTTGTGGTCAGTGCCCAGAACACCAGCCAGCCCCCCAGCACATAGACCGCCGCGAAGACGAGGCCATAAAGCGGCGCCGCCCGGAAATCGCGCCACCCGAGCACAAGGCTTGCCGTCAGATCGGCAAAAGCCACCTCATTCACCTCAGGCCGATCAGCCTGCCCCACTTCGGTCTGCGACATTTCGTCCTCCCGCATTTGCCGCAGGTTATGCGCGCAGAATTGCACAGGAAAGACGAATTCTGCCTCGTCGGCGCTCGCCTACCCGCAGCTCGGACCGAGAAAGGGGGCGCTCGCGCCCCCTCGCCCCTGCGGGGCTCACCCCCCGAGGATATTTTTTAACAGATGATGAACAAGAGTGCGCCTGGTCATCATCTGTTCAAAAATATCCTCGGGGGGTGAATTGAG
This sequence comes from Gemmobacter sp., assembly GCA_031260425.1. Taxonomy (GTDB): domain Bacteria; phylum Pseudomonadota; class Alphaproteobacteria; order Rhodobacterales; family Rhodobacteraceae; genus Gemmobacter. Next base: position 462 of record JAIRJX010000191.1, on the reverse strand, counting down.
TGCACAGTACTCAAGAGGGGGGCAGACAGCCCCCCTTCTGCATCGGCGGTCCGGGTGCGTGAGCTCAATCCTCGGCGATGGCCTCGGCGCGGCTTTTGCCGGAAACGTCCATCGCCAGTGTCGCCTGCATGAAGCGGTCGAGATCGCCATCGAGCACGCCCTGCGTATCGGAGGTTTCCACCCCGGTGCGCAGGTCCTTCACCATCTGGTAGGGCTGCAGCACATAGGATCGGATCTGATTACCCCAGCCGGCATCGCCCTTCGCCTCATGCGCCGCATTTATCGCGGCGTTGCGCTTGTCGAGTTCCATCTGATAGAGCCGCGACTTCAGCGCCTTCGTCGCGATATCGCGGTTCTGATGCTGCGATTTCTCCGACGAAGTCACCACGATACCGGTGGCAAGGTGGGTGATCCGCACCGCCGAGTCGGTGGTATTGACGTGTTGGCCGCCGGCGCCGGAAG